>NZ_BSOY01000004.1 GCF_030160755.1 Brevundimonas denitrificans
CGAGACCGCCGTGCGCGGCCAGCGTCCGCCGGAGCGCCGGGCCTGGGAGGCGGCGGCCGTCGAATCCGTCGCCGGCAACAATGTCCGCATCCGCACCGCGCGCGACAATCGCGCCGGCTCGCTGATCGCCGCCGACGCGGCCTGGGCCAACGCCAACCGCCCGCTGCGGCGCGGCGACCTGATCTTCGTCGAGGCGCGGGGCGGCCAGTACCTTCTGAAACAGGTGCCCAACGTCAACGGCGCCCTGGTGGCGATCGAGCCCCAGTCCGGACGGGTGCTGGCCATGGTCGGCGGCTATTCCTACGCCCTGTCCAGCTTCAACCGGGCGACCCAGGCGAACCGTCAGCCCGGCTCGGCCTTCAAGCCCTTCGTCTATGCGGCGGCGCTGGAGGGAGACTATACGCCCGCCTCGATCGTGCTGGACGCGCCGATCAGCTTCGCCGGCGGACGCAATGGCGAACGCTGGAGCCCCGAGAACTACAGCCGCGAATACTATGGGCCGCAGAGCCTGCGCCGGGGGCTGGAGCTGTCGCGCAACGTCATGACCGTGCGGCTGGCGCAGGATGTCGGCATGCGCAATGTCGTGGACCTGTCGCGGCGGATGGGCGTGGCCGACAATCTGCAGCCGAACCTGTCGGTGTCGCTCGGGGCGGGGGAGACCACGCCCTATCGCCTGACGGCCGCCTACGCCGCCTTCGTCAACGGCGGGCGTCGGGTCGATCCCTATCTGATCGAAATGGTGCAGGACCGCGACGGCGAGACCATCTACCGCGCCGACCGCCGCCGCTGCCGCGACTGCGGCCGCCCCTTCACCGGCCAGGAATCGCCGCGGCTCGAGGGGCGCGGGACGCAGGTGATCGATCCGATCACCGCCTACCAGATCAGCTCGATGCTGGAAGGCGTGGTCCAGCGCGGCACGGGCGCCAGCGCCCGGGGCCTCGGCCGCTGGGTCGGCGGCAAGACCGGCACGACCAATGAATACCGCTCGGCCTGGTTCGTCGGCTTCTCGTCGGACATCGTGGTCGGGGTCTTCATCGGCTTTGACGACAACCGGCCGCTGGGCTCGGGCGAGACGGGGGCGACCGGCCCGGTGCCGGTGTTCACCGAGTTCATGCAGGTCGCCCTGCGCGAGCGCCCGGCGCGGCCGTTCGTGCGGCCCCGCAATGCGATCTTCCGCACCGTCAACGGCATCGAGGAGGCTTTCCGCCCCGGCACCGAGCGCCGCCGCGAGGAGGAGCGTCCGGCGCAGGAAATCCCGACCGGCCCGCAGAACTACAATGAGGTGATCCGCCGCGAGGAGGAGGAGGCCACGGGCCAGACGCCGTCCGCCGCCCCCGCTCCGCCCGCGACCCCGCCGCCGCCGAAGAAGGAGCCGGCGGAGGATTTGAGCGGACTGTACTGAGTGGCGAGTGAACCGGGGAAAACGTCGCACCGGCGATAGCGCCCCGCCAATCACTAGCCACTAGCCTCTCGCCGCTAACCCCTCTATGTCCGCGCCTCACTCTTGTATCGCCGGAGAATGCGATGAGACCGGATGTCGAGGCCATGAAGGCCGACATCGAGCAGAGCATCGCTCTGCTCAGGAGGCGTCTTTGACTGGGATGTCGCGCTTCGAAAACTTGATGAGCTGAACGCGCGGGTCGAGGACCCGACGCTGTGGAACGATCCCGAGGCGGCCCAGGCCGTGTCGCGCGACCGCTCGCGGCTGGCCGCCCAGATCGATGCGGTCCGCGAGATGGAGACCGGTCTGGAGGAGGGCGTGATGCTCGCCGACATGGCCGACGAGGAAGGCGACGAGGCGACGCTGGAGGAGGCGCGCGCCTCGCTGAAGGCGATCAAGGACCGCGCCGGCCGCGCCGAGCTGGAAGCCCTGCTGTCCGGCGAGGCCGACGGCAATGACGCCTATCTGGAAGTGAACTCCGGCGCCGGGGGCACCGAGTCCTGCGACTGGGCCGGGATGCTGCTGCGGATGTATTCGCGCTGGGCCCGGGCGCACGGCTATGAGGTCGAGCTGGAGGCCGAGGAATCGGGCGACCAGGCCGGCATCAAGTCGGCCACCATCCTGATCAGCGGACCGAACGCCTATGGCTGGCTGAAGTCGGAATCCGGCGTGCACCGGCTGGTGCGCATCAGCCCCTATGACGCGGCGGCCAAGCGGCACACCTCCTTCGCCTCGATCGGGGTCTCGCCGGTGGTGGACGACGCCATCGAGATCGACATCAATCCGTCGGACGTGCGCACCGACACCTACCGCGCCTCCGGCTCGGGCGGTCAGCACATCAACAAGACCGACTCGGCGGTGCGTCTGACGCACATCCCGACCAACACCGTGGTGGCCTGCCAGGCGGGCCGGTCGCAACACCAGAACCGCGAACAGGCGTGGAAGATGCTGCGGGCGCGGCTGTACGAGCTTGAACTGCAACGGCGCGAGGCGGCGGCCCAGGCCGTGGCCGACGCCAAGACCGACATCGGCTGGGGCCACCAGATCCGGTCCTACGTCCTGCAGCCCTACCAGATGGTCAAGGACCTGCGGACCAACGTCGAGACGTCGGATACGCAGGGCGTACTGGACGGCGATCTGGACCTGTTCATGGGCGCGGCGTTGGCGGCGCGGGTCGGCGAGACGCGGGGATCGACCGTCGAATAGGGAACAGGATGTCGGCGATCTGGCCGGTTCGCCAGGTGCGAGTATCCTGAGCCGCCCTATCCTTCCTCGTCGGCCCCGCCCGCAACCACATTGACCTCCCGGCCTCGTTGAGTCAGCGTCACAACCGGGACGGGGATGTGCGCAATGACGGACGTGATGAGGGCGCGACGATCACGTCAGCGCGCAACTGCGGCGGCGACTTGCGACCCCGTAGAGCTGTCCAGCGAACAATTCCCGGCTGTACGGCCACCCGAAACCCTCGAGGCGCTGGAGCTTGCTCTCAGCGCCGCCCGCCGGGAGGCGGCGCTGGAGGCCCCCGCGCGCGACGTTCTCACCCGCAACGCCCGGCTGCTTGAGGAGCAGATCGGGTTGGCCCGCAATGAACGGTTTCGCGCGCGCATCAAGGCGGTCCGCGACCTGTCCATCTCCGCCACCGTCATCCTGCTGCTGGCGGCGGTCGGTGCGATAGTCTGGAGCGCGCGGCAGGCGAACGAGGTGGTGCTGCAGGCCTTTGTGGTTCCGCCCGACATGGCCGCGGAAGGACTGACCGGCGAAGCGGTCGCGGGGGGAGCTGCTGGACCGGATGGAGATCATCCAGGCGAAGGCAGAGGTTGGCACGGTCTTCTCCCAGGCCGAGGCTCGCGGCGAGGGCGAGACGGTTCGTGTCGAGATTCCGCAGACGGGCGTCTCCCTGGGTGAGGTCGAGCGCTACCTGCGCCAGCGCCTGGGACGCCAGACCATCGTCTCCGGCGCGCTGCGTCGGCAGGGAGATCGCCTGCTGTTGACCGTCCGGGCCAGCGGATCGCCGGGGCGCACGCTTGAGGGGACAGAGGCGGAAATGCCCGCCTTGCTCCAGAGCGCCGCCGAGGCCGTACTGCAGGACACCCAGCCGCTCCGCATGGCGAGCTACCTGACCAGCGAGGAGCGTATGGAGGAGGCCGAAGCCCTGGTGCGCCCCCTGCTTGGCAGAGGCACGGACAAGGAGCGGGCCCAGGCCTACCTGGCGATGAGCGTTCTTCTCCTGAACAGTGAGCGGGCCAGAGAAGCCCTGAGCGCGGCCCGCCGGGCGGTCCAGTTGAACCCATCCGACGGGGCATCGCTGGCTTTCGTGGGCGCATCGGAGTGGATACTGGGGCAGCATGAGGCGGCGCTGGCCTCCATAGCATCGGCGCGAGCCGCCTTCCGTCGGCCCGGCGGCGGCGATGGTCTCAGCCAGATAGCGCGTGCGACCGGCGAACCCGCCATGCTGAGCTACGCGCGACTATTGACCCGAGACCACGCCGCCTCGGTGGAAGCCAGTGAAGAGGCCGCAGCAATCTCCGCCCGAGGCGGCGATGATTCGGGAATGCAGTCCTATCTTTGGGCGGCCGCACAGCAATCAGCTTTGGGTCGCGACCTGCCGTCGGCCCGGCGGCTGGCGGCCGATCTCCCCCGCACAGACGCAACGTTGTTGGTCCGCAATTTTCTGGAAATGGAAACGGCTGCCGCACTGGAAGACTGGCCCCGCGCACTCCGCGCCTCCTTGGCGATACCGAACAACGGGAGTCCTGATGCTGCGGCAATGGACGCCCGTTACCTCGTGCGCAACGGCCGCGTGCCCGAGGCAGCAGAACTGGCCGCCGCCATGCCCAACGACTGCTACCCCTGCCTTATCGTTCGCGGCGAACTCGCAGCCCGGTCGGGCGATCCCGCCGCCGCCGACCGCTGGTTCGCCGAGGCGGTGCGCCAGGGGCCGTCCTTGCCCTCCGCCCACTCCGCCTGGGGCGAGGTCAGGCTGGCGCGCGGCGATCTGCCGGGCGCGATCCGGATGTTCCGCGAAGCGCAGTCTCGCGGCCCTCGCTGGGCAGACCCGCTGAAGTTCGAGGGCGACGCCCTGGCCCGCCAAGGGGATCACCGCGCCGCGCTGCGCCGATACGAAGCCGCCATTGATCGCGCGCCGCGCTGGGGCGCCGCCCATCTGGCCGCCGGCCGCTCGCTCGCCGCCCTGCGACGGCCCAGGGAGGCGACCGAAGCGTATCGCCGTGCACTGCGGCTAGATCTCAGCGCTGCGGATCGGGCGGAAGCATCGCGCCTCGCTTCGGTCCAATCCGCAAGACCATGACGGAGGACGGGCACGCTGAAGGTCCGCAATGGGTCGAAACCGGGTGTCGATCTCGGCCCCCCAAACGGCCCTTACGTCACCAAGGCTTGTGAACGCATGGCCATAAAAAAAAAGGCCCCGGATCGCTCCGGGGCCTTTTGTCTTTCAGACCGGATGGATCAGGCCGAAGGACCCTTCATGTCGATGATCTGCGGCGCGGGCTCGGGCGAGGCCGGACGCGGGGCCGGCGTCGGAGCCGGGGCTTCGCGGCGGCCTTGCAGGACTCGGCCCTGGAAATAGGCGCCGATGTCGATCGACATCTGTTCGGCGGTGATGTCGCCGTCGACATAGGCGGTGGCGATCAGCTTGACCTGTTTGCCCGAGATGCCGCCGACGATGCGGCCGCGAACCTCGACGTAGTCGGCCGAGACATTGCCCTCGACCGCGCCGGTCTCGCCGACGATCAGCCGGCCGACGCGGACGTCGCCCTTGATCGCGCCGTCGATCTGCAGGTCGCCGCCGCCCGTGATGCCGCCCTCGAACTGAAGGTCGGACGACAGGGTGGACAGGCCGCGCGGACTGGGGGCCGACGGGGACGCGGCGCGGGCCGGCGCCGCCGGACTGCCCGGCATGGGCAGATCGGGCAGGGGCGGGATCGACGAGCCGCTGTCAGCGCGAGGCTGGGGCGTCGGGGCGGGGGATTTAGTCTTGTTGAACAAGTTGGTCTCCGGCTCTCATGAAGCGGGCGGGGTTTTGGGGTCGGCCGTCCATCCACACTTCGTAATGCAGATGCACGCCGGTGGAGCGTCCTGTGGTTCCCATGGCGCCGACACGCTGACCGAGTTGGATCCGCTGGCCGGGCATGACAGCCGTGGCGTTCAGGTGGGCGTAGCGCGTCTTGAAACCGCGTCCATGATCTATCTCAACGGTGTTGCCATACCCTGAACGTACGCCGACGAAAGACACGATTCCGGGAGCGGGCGCGTAGATCGGCGTGTTCAGCGGGGCGGCGAAGTCCTGGCCCTGATGCAGGGCGGGGCGGCCGTTGAAGGGGTCGAAGCGGACGCCGAAGCCGGACGTCGTGCGCGACTGGGTCGGGCGGCGGAAGGGCATGCTCTCGGCTGCGTTGGCCAGGGAGCGCATGTCGGACAGATTGTCGGCGGCGTGGCGGATGCGCACCGCGAAGGCCTCATCGACATCCAGCACGGCGGCGAGGGCCCGGGGATCGCGCGCCTCGACCAGCGGTCCGCCCAGGGCCGCGTCGTGCGGGGTGTAGGCCGCCGGGTTCAGGCCGGCGAGGCGGAAGGCCAGCCGCAGCCGTTCGGCGCGGGTCTGGGCCTCGGTCTCGGCGCGGGCGATCAGACGTTCCTGATCCATGCGCACGGCGATCATGCGCTGGACGGGCGAGGACCGGTCGGGATTGAGGGCGGCCGCCGGGCGAAGCGCCTGTTCGGCGCCTTCGACGCCGCGGAACATGCCCATGACCTGGGTCAGGGCCGCGTGGCGGCGTTCGACCATCTGGGCCATTTCATCGAGCGAACCGGTCGTGGCGGTCATGCGCACCACGGCGCTGTCCAGCCGCGCCTGCAGATCGGCGTTCATGCGTTCCGAGGCGGCGCGGGCCCGGGCGACGGTTCGGTCCGTCTGGCTCTGCGCCACCATGTCGAAGACCAGACTGCCGGACGCCATGACGGTCCAGCCGCCCAGCAATACCGCGGCCACGGCGCCGAGCGCCTGTTTTCCGGGCGTCAGGGCCCAGGCCCGGACGGCGTCGCCGTCGCGCAGATACAGATATCGGGTCGGAAACCACTTTCCGATCAGAGACCGCCTGACAGTCGGCTCTTGTTCGGTCATCACGCAACGCCCCCAGAACGTACGACGAGGGGTTATGCGCCATGGCGCAGCTTGGGTACAAGTCTGTTCACGACTTGTTAACCACCTTGGGCGGTCTTCACGCGAAGAACGTCGGTATTCGTCGCTTTTATTCGCTTGGAAGGCGAGTCCGCGAATCTATGTAACGCCGGTTACATCTCCGGCGGGTCTGGAACGTTCCGTGGTCAGATTGATTGGGCGGCCGCCAAGACTTCCGCCGCGTGGTTCTTGACTGACACCTTGCGCCAGACGCGCCGGACGACGCCGTCGCCGTCGATCAGGAAGGTGGCCCGCTCGACGCCCATATACTCGCGGCCGTAAAGCTTTTTCTGGACCCAGACGCCGAAGGCTTCGGTGACGTTCTCCGGCTCGTCGGAGGCGAGGATGACCTTGAGATCGTATTTGGCCTTGAACCGGTCGAGCTTCTTCACCGGATCGCGGGACACGCCGATGACGGTCGCGCCGGCGGCGGCGAAGGCGTCGATGTGTTCGGAGAAGTCCCGCGCCTCATTGGTGCAGCCCGGCGTGTCGGCCTTGGGGTAGAAATACAGGACGACCGTCTGGCCTTTCAGACTGTCCAGGGAGACGCGGTCTCCGCCGGCCGCGGCCATGTCGAATGCAGGGGCTTTCGAGCCTTCGGTGATTTCCGGCATTCCCGTTCTCCGCTTATCCCGGCGAACGCCGGGACCCAGTTCTGTCCAGCCTGACGCCAGCGCCTCAGGACTATCGTCAGCGCAACCGTTCCGTCACCAGCGCTCACCCGAAGCACCGGGTCCCGGCGTTCGCCGGGATGAGCGGAAGGGTCAATGAGGGCGGACCAGGACGATCTGTCCGCGTTTGCCCAGCCGGACCCTGAACGCGCCCAGTTCCGGATCGACGTCTTCCAGCGAGAAGACCCGGGCCGGGTCGCGCACCAGTTCGTCATTGATCCAAACACCCTCGTTCTCGATCTTCTTGCGGGCCTGACCGATCGATGGAGACAGGCCGGACCATTTGAGCAGCGCCTCCGCGCGACGTTCGGTGAAGGGCCCGTCATTTCTCTCCTGCTCGTCGAGCGTGCCTGCCCAGGGCATGTCCTCCGTGTGCAGGCCATCCGTCGCGACCCCTTTTTCAAAGGCGCTTTCCGCGGTTTCGCGCGCTCTTTCGGCGGCGTACGCCCCGTGCAGCATGGTCGTCGCCGCGTCGGCGAGGGCCTTCTTGGCGTCGTTGATGGCCGCGCCGTCGAAGGCCTCCAGCCGGGCGATCTCGTCCAGCGGCAGGTCGGTGAACAGGCGCAGGAATTTGCCCACGTCGGCGTCGTCGACGTTGCGCCAGAACTGCCAGTAGTCATAGGGCGACAGCTGTTCGGCGTTGAGCCAGACCGCGCCCTGGGCCGTCTTGCCCATCTTGCCGCCCGAGGCCGTCGTCAGCAGGGGGGTGGTCAGGCCGAAGGCGGCCTTGTGGTCGACGCGACGCACCAGGTCGACGCCCGAGACGATGTTGCCCCACTGGTCCGAGCCGCCCATCTGCAGGGTGCAGTTCCAGGCCCGGTTGAGCTCGAGGAAGTCCACCGACTGCATCAGCATGTAGTTGAACTCGAGGAAGGTCATCGGCTGTTCGCGTTCCAGCCGCAGCTTGACCGAGTCGAAGGCCAGCATCCGGTTGATGGTGAAATGCGTGCCGTATTCGCGCAGGAATTCGACATAGCCGTAGGTCGACAGCCACTGGTCGTTATCGAGCATGACGGCGTCGGTCGGGCCGTCGCCGAAGGTGAGGAATTTCTCGAACACCGTCTTGATGGAGGCGATGTTCGACTGGATGGTTTCGTCGGTCAGCTGGGGCCGCGAGGCGTCCTTGCCGGTCGGGTCGCCGACCTTGGTCGTGCCGCCGCCCATCAGGACGATGGGCCTGTGGCCGGCCTGCTGCAGGCGGCGCAGCATCATGATCTGGATCAGGCTGCCGACGTGGAGCGACGGGGCGGTGGCGTCGAAGCCGATGTAGCCGGTGACGACCCCGGCGGCCGCCGCGGCGTCCAGCTCGGCCGGGTGGGTGATCTGATGGATATAGCCGCGGTCCTGCAGCGTCTGGAGGAACCTGGACTTGAAGGCGGGCTCGGCGGTCTCGGTCATCGGATCAGGCTTGGCTTGGGAGGGAAGGGGCGTGTAGCACGAGCCTATGGAAGCGCGAACCGCCGGGATGCCCGGACAGCGACTGTCTTTGCAGCGCCACGCCGACTCCGCCGGAGAGGCGGCGTCCCGCGTCGAGGCGACCGCGCGGCGTCCACAGCATGGCCGCCTCGCCCTGCGGTATGTGATCCATGCCCTTGCGGACGATCTCCGCCTGCCGCCGATCGCGGACTCGAGCCGGGTCGATGGCCTGTGGCGGCACACCTGCCTTGAAGCCTTTATCCGGACGCCGACGGGCGACGGCTATTTCGAGATCAACCTGTCCCCCTCGACCCGGTGGGCGGCCTATCGGTTCGACGGCTATCGTGAGGGCATGGCGAACCTCGAAATGTCAGCGCCCCTGATTGAAAGCCGCGCCTGGCCCGATCGTTACGAACTGGAGGCGCTGATCGATCTGGGCGGCCTGCCGGACCTGGCGCGATCCGACTGGCGACTCGGGCTGTCCGCTGTCATCGAGGACGCGGACGGCGACAAGGCGTGGTGGGCCCTGGCCCATCCGCCGGGCCAGCCGGACTTCCATCACGCCGCCGCCTTCGCCTTCGACCTGCCCGCCATGGAGCGCCCATGAAATTCGGCATCGACCGCCTGTTGTCCGAGCCTGAGCTGCGCGCGGCGTTGCAGGGCAGGCGCGTGGCCCTGCTGGGCCATCCGGCCTCGGTGACGGCGGACCTGACGCATTCGCTGGACGCGCTGATGGCGTGCGACGACCTGAACGTGACGGCGGCGTTCGGGCCGCAGCACGGGATGCGGGGCGACCTGCAGGACAATATGATGGAGTCGCCGGACTTCACCGATCCGCGGCACGGCATTCCGGTGTTCAGCCTGTACGGCGAAGTGCGGCGACCGAGCGGTCAGGCGATGGGGACGTTCGACGTCCTGCTGGTCGACATGCAGGACCTGGGCTGCCGCATCTACACCTTCGTGACGACCCTGCTCTACGTGCTGGAGGAGTCGGCGAAGCACGGCAAGGCGGTGTGGGTGCTGGACCGGCCCAATCCCGCGGGCCGGCCGGTCGAGGGCACGACCCTGCTGCCGGGCTGGGAGAGCTTCGTCGGGGCCGGGCCGATGCCGATGCGGCACGGCATGACCCTGGGCGAGATGGGCCGGTGGTTCATCGACCACTTCAAGCTGGACGTCGAATACCGCGTCATCGAGATGCAGGGCTGGGCGCCCGATCACGGGCCGGGCTTCGGCTGGCCGATCGGGGAGCGCAGCTGGATCAACCCCAGCCCGAACGCCGCGAACCTGAGCATGGCGCGCGCCTATGCCGGGACGGTGATGCTGGAGGGGACGACCCTCTCGGAGGGCCGCGGCACGACGCGGCCGCTGGAGCTTTTCGGCGCGCCGGACATCGACGCGCGGGCGGTGATTTCGGAGATGCAGGCGTTTGCGCCGCAGTGGGTGAAGGGCTGCGTCCTGCGCGACTGCTGGTTCGAGCCGACCTTCCACAAGCACGTGCACCAGCTGTGCAACGGGGTGCAGATCCACGTCGACGACCCGGCCTATGACCATGCGGCGTTCCGACCGTGGCGGCTGCAGGCGCTGGGCTTCAAGGCGATCCGGCGGCTGTATCCGGACTACGCCCTGTGGCGCGACTTCCCGTACGAATACGTCTTCGACAGACTGGCCATCGACGTGATCAACGGCGGGCCGGGGCTGCGCGATTGGGTCGACGACGCGGGGGCGACGCCGGCCGATCTGGAGACGCTGGCCGGGCCGGATGAGGCGGCCTGGGTTGAGCTGCGGCGGCCGTATTTGCTGTATTGACGGTACACAATATCCGCTCATCCCGGCTTTCGCCGGGATGAGCGGAATTGAGTTAATCCTTACGCCGGCTTTTCCGCCAGCCGCTTGTCCAGATAGGCGCCGACGCGGGCTTCGACGGCGCCGATGTGGTCCTGCCAGAAATGGCTCGCGCCCTCTTCCAGCTCATAGTCGATGATGATGCCCTTCTGGGTGCGCAGCTTGTTGACCACGCGCTCGACCTCGACGGGCGGGACGACGGTGTCGTTGGCGCCGTGCAGGAACAGGCCCGAGGCGGGGCAGGGAGCCAGGAAGCTGAAGTCGTACATGTTCGAAGGCGGCGAAACCGAGATGAAGCCGTCCGTCTCGGGGCGGCGCATCAGCAGCTGCATGCCGATATAGGCGCCGAACTGATAGCCGGCGACCCAGGTCTGGGAGGCGCCCGGGTTGTTGGACTGGAGCCAGTCGAGGGCTGTGGCCGCGTCGGCCAGTTCGCCGATGCCGCTGTCGAACTCGCCCTGCGACTTGCCGACGCCGCGGCTGTTGTAGCGCAGCGTCGCGAAGCCGCGCTTCTGGAACAGCTGGTACAGGGTCACCGTGACCGGGTTGTTCATATGCCCGGCCGCCTTGGGGTGCGGATGCAGGATCAGGGCGATCGGCGCGTTCGGGCGCTTGCCCGGAGAGTAACGGCCTTCGATACGGCCAGAGGCGCCGGGCAGGATGACTTCAGGCATATGCGGCGAATTCCGTGTTCAACTGTCGTTTCGCACCTGCGTAATACTTGACCGCAGCGGTAGGACTTTCTAAGTCCCGCGTGCGCGCCGACGCCTTTGCGAAGGCGCGGGTTCTAGCACAGGACCCTCGAAAAGCGCGCGATTTTTGAAGGTGCGCGATGCGTCTGTCGACCAAGGGACGATACGCCGTGATGGCGATGGCCGATCTGGCCCGCAACGGGCAGGGCGAGGACGGGGTCCGCGCTGTCTCCCTGGCGGAGATCGCGACGCGCCAGGAGATTTCGCTGAGTTATCTGGAACAGCTGTTCGCCCGGCTGCGGAAGGGCGGACTGGTGCAGAGCGTGCGCGGCCCCGGCGGCGGCTACCGGCTGGCCAAGGGGGCGCATGAGACGGTGGTGGCCGAGATCGTGCTGGCCGTCGACGAGCCCATCCGCGCCACCCGCTGCATCGGCCATTCGTCGCCCAAGGGCTGCATGATGGCAGGCGAGCGCTGCATCACCCACAATCTGTGGGAGGATCTCGGCGACGAGATCCACCGCTATCTGGCCGGGGTGTCGCTTGAGGATGTGGTGATGAACCGCACCGGCGCGCGGCGCCGGGCGACGGCGGCGGAAGCCGGGACCGATATCGGAGTGGCGGCGTGAGCGGCGTTTATCTTGACTACAATGCCTCGGGTCTGGTTCGGCCCGAGGTTCAGTCGGCGATGGCCGAGGCCCTGGCCGACGGCGGCAATCCCAATGCGGTCCACGCGGCCGGGCGGCGGGCGCGGGCGCGGGTCGAGACGGCGCTGGCGCGGGTGGCCGAACTGGTCGGGGCCGACCCGACGGCGGTGGTCTTCTCCAGCGGCGGTACGGAATCCAACGCCCAGGCCGTGGCCAGCGCCATCGCGGCCGGCTGCGAACGACTGATCGTCAGCGCCACCGAACATCCGTGCGTGGCCGAGGCGGCCAACGCCAGCGGCGTGCCGGTCGAGATCCTCCCGGTCGATGCGAACGGCGTGGTCGACCTGGCGTGGCTGGCGGTGACGCTGGGCCGGCCGGGCGGCCGGGCGCTGGTGGCCATCCATCATGCGAACAATGAGAGCGGCGTGATCCAGCCGATCGCCGAGGCGTCGCTGATGGTGCAGGCCGTCGGCGGCTGGCTGCACGTCGACGCGATCCAGACGGCGGGCAAGATCCCGGTCGATATGCGGGCGCTCGGCGCGGACACCCTGACCCTGTCGGCGCACAAGCTGGGCGGGCCGCAGGGCGTGGGCGCGCTGGTGTCCAAGGAGGGCACGCCCGTCATCCGCACCCTGCACGGGGCGGGTCAGGAGCGGGGGCTGCGCGCCGGTACGGAGAATGTGCCCGGCATCGCCGGCTTCGGCGTCGCGGCGGTCTGCGCCGCGCGCGACCTGTCTGAAGCCATGACCCATGCGGCCTGGCGCGACGCGGCCGAGGCGAGGGTCAAGGCGGCGGGCGCGACCATCATCGGCGGCGCGGTCGAGCGCCTGCCCAACACCCTGTTCATGGCCGTCGAGGGCTGGGACAGCCCGCAGCAGCTGATCACCCTCGACCTGCAGGGCGTCATGGTCTCGGCCGGCAGCGCCTGTTCCTCGGGCAAGACCCGGCCGTCCAAGGCGATCTCGGCCATGGGGCTGGACCACCTGGCCACCGGCGGGGTGCGGGTTTCGGGCGGCTGGGGCACGACCCGGGACGACTGGATGCGGTTCGCCGACGCCTGGGTCGAGGCCTGGGCCAAACAGCGCCAGCGTACCGCCGTGCGCGCGAAAGCCGAGGCCTGATGGCCGCCGTCCAGAAGACCATCGACGCCGTCGCCGCGCTGGAGAAGTACGAGCACGGCTTCACCTCGGACATCGACACGGAATACGCCCCGCGCGGGCTGAACGCCGACATCGTGCGGTTCATCTCCGAGAAGAAGGGCGAGCCGGAGTGGATGCTGGAATGGCGGCTGGCCGCCTATGAGCGCTGGCTGGCGATGGAGGAGCCGACCTGGGCTTCGGTGAAATACACGCCGGTCGACTACCAGAGCCTGTTCTATTACGCCGCGCCGAAGGAGAAGGCGGGGCTGAAGTCGCTGGACGAGGTGGATCCCGAAATCCTCGCCATCTACGCCAAGCTGGGCATCCCGCTGAAGGAGCAGGAGGTGCTGGCGGGCGTCGAGGGCGCGGCGCGCTACGCCGTGGACGCGGTGTTCGACAGCGTGTCGGTGGTCACCACCTTCAAGGCGGAACTGGCCAAGGTCGGCATCATTTTCATGCCGATTTCCGAGGCCTTGCGAGAACATCCCGAGCTCGTGCGCCAGTATCTGGGCTCGGTGGTGCCGGTCTCGGACAACTATTTCGCAGCCCTGAACAGCGCGGTCTTTTCGGACGGGTCGTTCGTCTACATCCCCCCGGGCGTGCGCTGTCCGATGGAGCTGTCGACCTATTTCCGCATCAATGCGAGTCAGACGGGCCAGTTTGAACGGACGCTGATCATCGCCGACAAGGGCAGCTACTGCTCCTATCTGGAGGGCTGTACCGCCCCGATGCGCGACGAGAACCAGCTGCATGCGGCGGTGGTCGAGCTGGTGGCGCTGGACGACGCCGAGATCAAATATTCGACGGTGCAGAACTGGTACCCCGGCGACGCCGAGGGCAAGGGCGGCATCTATAATTTCGTCACCAAGCGCGCCGACTGCCGCGGCGACCGGTCGAAGGTGTCGTGGACCCAGGTCGAGACCGGCTCGGCCGTGACGTGGAAATATCCGTCCTGCATCCTCAAGGGCGAGGAGAGCTCGGGCGAATTCTATTCGATCGCCATCACCAACGGACATCAGCAGGCCGACACCGGCACCAAGATGATCCATCTGGGCAAAAACTCGAGGTCGCGGATCATCGCCAAGGCGGTGTCGGCCGGGAAGTCGGACTCGACCTATCGCGGTCTGGTGTCTGTGCATCCCAAGGCGACGGGGGTCCGCAACTTCACCCAGTGCGACAGCCTGCTGATCGGCAAGGACTGCGGCTCGCACACCGTGCCCTATATCGAGGCGCGCAACGGCTCGGCCCAGCTGGAGCATGAGGCGACGACGACGCGCCTGTCCGACGACCAGCTGTTCTACGCCCAGCAGCGCGGCCTGTCGCAGGAGGAGGCCGTGGCCCTGCTGGTCAACGGCTTCGTCCGCGACGTGATGCAGAAACTGCCGATGGAGTTCGCCGTCGAGGCGCAGAAACTGGTGGCGATCTCGCTGGAAGGGAGCGTGGGGTGAGGGCGGCGGCACTCGCGCTTGGCGCGCTCATCACGGGCTGCACGACGGCGCCCGCGGAGGAACAGCCGCTGTCGGCGACCGAGCAGGCAGCCATGCTTGCGGCGATGCCGCGGGAAGATCGCGAGGCGTTCGAGCTTCTGATCTGGGCGCGTGACGCCGACTCCGGACCCATCGTGGCGAGGTTCAACGCCTGTATCGATCAGCGGACCGCCGGCGGCTCCGGCCGGGTGACGGCTTCCGATTTGGCTGGTGAAGCGCTCGACGCCTGTTTTCCCGTCGTCGAGCCTCTGATCCGGGGGGTCGCCATGCGCGTACCCGCCCTCGCGACGGGGGCGACCGGCGCCGATCTGAACAGCTGGGCGGACATACAGGCGAAGGAGCAGCGCGACGCGTTCCTGGCCGCCCTGACGACACGCATAGAGGCGTCCCGCGCCAGTGAGGCCGACAAGTGACGCGTCCCGATATCCATCAACCTTCGCCTGCCGCAGACAAAAAAATGCTCTCCATCTCCAACCTCCACGTCTCCGTCGGCGACAAGCCGATCCTCAAGGGCCTGACGCTCGACGTTCCGGCGGGCGAGGTGCACGCCATCATGGGGCCGAACGGGGCCGGCAAGTCGACGCTGGGCTACGCCGTGGCCGGACGGCCCGGCTATGAGGCGACGCAAGGCGGCGTCTCGTGGAAGGGCGAGGACCTGCTGGGTCTGGAGCCCGCCGAGCGGGCGGCGAAGGGCGTGTTCCTGTCGTTCCAGTATCCGATCGAGATTCCCGGCGTCCCGGCGCTGACCTTCGTGCGCACGGCGCTGAATGCCCAGAAGCGGGCGCGCGGCGAGGAGGAGGTCACGGCCCCCGCCTTCCTGAAGATGGTCAAGGCGGCGTCGACGGCGCTGAAGATGGATTTCGACATGCTCAAGCGGCCGCTCAACGTCGGCTTCTCGGGCGGCGAGAAGAAGCGGATGGAGATCCTGCAGATGGCCCTGCTGGAGCCGTCGCTGCTGATCCTCGACGAGACGGACTCGGGCCTCGACATCGACGCCCTGCGGATCGTGGCCGAGGGGGTCAACGCCCTGCGCTCGCCCGACCGCGCCATGCTGGTGATCACCCACTATCAGCGGCTGCTGGACTACATCAAACCGGACCGGGTGCATGTGCTGGCCGGCGGGCGGATCGTGGCCTCGGGCGGGCCGGAACTGGCGCTGCAGCTGGAAGCCGAGGGCTACGACAAATATGCGATGGAGGCGGCGTGAACGCCTTTCCGCTCATCGATCTGAAGGACGCCTCCAGCTTCCCCTCGCGCCGGGTCGAGGCGTGGAAATACTCCGACCTGCGCCGTCACCTGCGCGAGGCCCCCGCGCCTTCGCCGTCGGCGACGGTGCCGCTGGTCGGCGGCGGACCGTTCGAGGCCCTGGGCGGCGAGGCCATGGTGTTTGTCAACGGCCGGGCCGTGGGCGAGACCCAGATGATGGTCTCCGGAGACAAGATGGTGCGTCTGCGCCTGATCTCGCGGGCGCAGGGGACGGGTCATGCGCTGACGGCGCGGCTCTCGGTGCGGGCCGGGGCGAAGCTGCTGCTGCTGGAGAGCCATGAAGGGCACGGCTCGGCCTATGTCGCGCACAACCGGCTGGAGCTGGACGTGGCGCGGGGCGCCGAGGTGACCCGGATCGTGCTGACCGACGAGCCGGCGGATGCGATGTCGATCACCCAGGCGCAGGTGCGGGTCGAGGCGGGCGGGCTGTACCGCCAGACGATCCTGACGACCGGCGCGAAGCTGCAACGGCTCGAGACGCAGGTAACCCATCGGGCCAGAGGCGCGGATGTGCGGCTGGACGGGGTCTATGTGCTGTCGGGCGAGCGGCAGGCCGATCTGACCAGCGTGGTCGATCACGTGGCGGCGGACGGCGTCACCAGCCAGCTGACCAAGGGCGTGGTGCGCGACACGGCGCGCGGCGTTTTCCAGGGCAAGATCGTGGTCGAACGCGGGGCCGACGGGACGGATGCGCGGATGGGTCACCACGCCCTGATCCTGGGCGAACGGGCCGAGATCGACGCCAAGCCGGAGCTGGAGATCTATGCCGACGACGTGCAGTGCGCGCACGGCAATACGGTGGGGAATCTGGACGAGGCGGCGCTGTTCTACATGCAGCAGCGCGGGATCGCGGCGGACGAGGCGCGGGCGCTGCTGACCCAGGCCTTCCTGATCGAGGTCGTCGACCGGATCGTACATGAAGGCGCGAGAGAGGTGGTGCGGGAATGGCTGACGGCTCGCCTGTGACTCTCTTCGACCCCTACGCCGCCCGCGCGCAATTCCCGATCCTGTCGCGACAGGTGAACGGGAAGCCGCTGGTCTATCTGGACTCGGCCGCCTCCGCGCAGAAGCCGCGGGCGGTGATCGACGCCATGACGGCGGCGATGGAGGGCAGCTACGCCAACGTCCATCGCGGCCTGCACACCCTGGCCAATGAGACGACCGAGGCGTTCGAGGCGGCGCGCGACGGCGTGGCGCGGTTGCTGAACGCGGAGGCGTCGTCCAACATCGTCTGGACCAAGGGCGGGACCGAGGCGATCAATCTGGTCGCGTCCGGCCTCGGCCAGTCCATCCAGCCGGGCGACGAGATCATCGTCAGCCAGATGGAGCATCACTCCAACATCGTGCCCTGGCACATGCTGCGCGAGCGGCGCGGGGCGGTGCTGAGGTGGATCCCGGTGCTGGACGACGGCTCGCTCGACATGGCGGCCTATGCGGACCTGCTGGGGACGAGGACGAAGGTCGTCGCCGTGACCCACATGTCCAATGTGCTGGGCACGATCAATCCGGTGCGGGCCATCACGGAAATGGCCCACGCGGTCGGGGCGCAGGTGCTGATCGACGGCTGTCAGGGGGCGGTGCACGCGGCGCCGGACGTCCAGGCCATCGGCTGCGACTTCTACGCCTTCACCGGCCACAAGCTGTACGGCCCGACGGGCGTCGGCGCGCTCTATGGAACCGTCGAGGCGCTGGAGGCCCTGCCGCCGTACCAGGGCGGCGGCGAGATGATCGAGACGGTCACCGAGGACGCGGTCCGCTATGCGCAACCGCCGCACCGGTTCGAGGCGGGCACGCCGCCGATCCTGGAGGCCATCGGCCTGGGCGCGGCGATCGAATGGCTGTCGCGCTTCGACCACGACGCCGTCGCGGCGCATGAGCGCGCGGTCTATGACCACGCCCTCGCGCGGCTGGACGGGCTGAACTGGCTGCGGGTCATCGGCGCGGCGGAGGGGAAGGGAGCCATCCTGACCTTCACCGTCGAGGGCGCCCACGCCCATGACATCGCCCAGGTGATGGACCGCTATGGCGTCGCCGTGCGCGCGGGCCTGCACTGCGCCGAGCCGCTGGCGAAACGATTTGGCCTGACGTCGAGCGCCCGCGCCAGCTTCGCCCTATATAACACCCTCGAGGACGCCGACGCCTTCGCCGACGCCCTGATCAAGGCCCGTGAGTTTTTCGCATGAGCGATCCGACGACCGAAAAGACCGACAGCGCGGCCTTCGCCGAAGCCTGGGACGCGCCGCAGAAGAGCGCCCTGGCCCAGGCCGAGATCGACCGGATGACGGACGACATCATCGAGGCGCTGAAGTCGGTCTACGACCCGGAAATCCCGGTCGACATCTATGAACTGGGGCTGATCTACAAGGTCGACCTGTCCGACGATCGCGACGTGGTGGTCGAGATGACCCTGACCGCGCCGGGCTGCCCCGTGGCCGGCGAGATGCCGATCTGGGTCGAGGAGGCGGTCAAGAAGGTCGAGGGCGTCCGGTCGGCGCGCGCGGAACTGACCTTCGATCCCCCGTGGGACGCGTCGAAGATGAGCGACGAGGCCAAGCTGGCCCTGAACATGTTCTGATGGACCGTCCGATGACCGAACTTCAGACCACGCCCCGCCCGCGCCGTCCGCGTCCCAAGGCCGTCAGCCTGACGGACGCCGCTGCGGAGCGCGTGCGCGACATCATGGCGAAAGCCGACAAGCCCTATGTCGCCCTGCGCGTCGGGGTGAAGAACGGCGGCTGCGCGGGGCAGGAATACACCTTCGCCTATGCCGAGACGATCGAGCCGCTGGACGAGGTGGTCGAGGACAAGGGCGTCACGATCCTGATCGACCCCAAGGCCATCCTGTTCCTGATCGGCTCGGAGATCGACTACGAGACGACGAAGCTGGCGTCGAAATTCGTCTTCCGGAATCCGAACCAGACGGACGCCTGCGGCTGCGGCGAGAGCGTCACCATCATTCCCGCGAAGGCGCTGGAAGCCGACTGATGATCCGGCTGGAAGGGGTCACCAGGCGCTTCCGGAGCGCGGCGGGCGAGCGCGTGGCGCTGGACGCGGTCGATCTGACCGTCGAGGCGGGGCAGGTGTTCGGCGTGGTCGGGCGGTCGGGCGCGGGCAAGTCTACCCTGATCCGGACCATCAATCTGCTGGAACGGCCGGACGCGGGGACGGTCACCGTCGACGGGCGCGAGATGACGGCCCTCGCCCCGGCCGAGCTGCGCGCCGCGCGTCGGCGGATCGGAATGATCTTCCAGCATTTCAACCTGCTGAACGCTAAGACGGTGGCCGAGAACGTGGCCTTCCCGCTGCGGCTGGAGGGTCGGCCGGCGGCCGAGGTGGATCGGCGGGTCGCGGACCTGCTGGAACAGCTGGGCCTGTCGGAGCATGGGAAGAAACATCCGGCGCAGCTGTCGGGCGGACAGAAGCAGCGGGTCGGCATCGCCCGGGCCCTGGCCTGCGAGCCCGGCGTACTTCTCTGCGACGAGGCGACCAGCGCCCTCGATCCCGAGACGACCGATGAAATCCTGTCGCTGCTGGACCAGCTGAACCGCGACCTGAAGCTGACCATCGTCCTGATCACCCACCAGATGGAGGTGGTGCGCCGGGTCTGCGACCGGGTGGCGGTGCTGAAGGACGGGCGGGTGGTGGAGCAGGGGGCGACCGCCGACGTCTTCCTGCATCCGCGACACGCCGCCACCCGCGCCATGCTGGCCGAGGGCGAGGAGGGGTTCGAGACCGCCGACGTGCCGCCAGGCGGCCGGCTGGCCAAGCTGACGTTCCGGGGCGGCTCGACCTATGAGCCCGAGCTGAGCCGCGTCGCGCGCTCGGTGGGCGTGGACTATTCGATCCTGTCGGGGCGGATCAGCCGCATCCGGGGCGAGCCCTACGGGCAGCTGGTCGTGGCCTTCACCGGCGGCGACGCCGAGGCGGCGGTGGCGCAGCTGACGGCGCGCGGCGTCGCCGTCGAGGACGTGGGGGGGACGGTCTGATGGATGGCTTCTTCGCCAATGTCGACTGGCCAGAGATCGCGCGGGCGTCGCGGGACACCCTGCTGATGCTCGGCGGGTCGATGGCGTTGACCGTCGGATTCGGCATTCCGCTGGGGGTGCTGCTGTACCTGTCCGGCAAGGGGCGGCTGGCGGCCAATCCGGTCGTGAACGCGGTGCTGTCGCTGGTCGTCAACATCCTGAGATCGGTGCCCTTCATCATCCTGCTGATCGTCATGCTGCCGGTGACAGTGTTGCTGGTCGGCACGTCGCTCGGGGTTGCGGGAGCCATTCCGCCGCTGGTCGTGGGCGCGGCGCCCTTCTACGCGCGCCTGGTCGAGACGGCGCTGCGCGAGGTCGACAAGGGGGTGGTCGAGGCGACCCAGGCCATGGGCGGCTCGACCTTCCAGATCGTGACGCGCGCCCTGTTGCCGGAGGCCATGCCGGGCATCCTCGCCGGCGCGACCGTCACCGCCATCGCCCTAGTCAGCTATACCGCCATGGCCGGGGTGGTCGGCGCGGGCGGGCTGGGCGACCTGGCCATCCGCTTCGGCTACCAGCGGTTCCAGACCGATGTCATGGTCGTGACCGTCGTTCTGCTGCTCCTGCTGGTGCAGCTTCTCCAGATGCTCGGCGACCGGCTGGTCGCCGCCGTTTCCCATCGCTGATCGCATCCCCGAAAGGCCCGCCATGAACCGTCGCTCGCTCCTGACCCTCGCCGCCGCCGCGACGGCGCTCGCCGCCTGCGGGCAGGGTGCGGACAAGACCGCCGGAACCACAGGCCCGCTGATGGTCGGGGCGACCGCCGTGCCGCACGCCGAGATCCTGGAACACATCAAACCGCTGCTGGCGGCTGAAGGAATCCAGATCGAGATCAAGGTGTTCAATGACTATGTTCAGCCGAACACCCAGTTGGCCGAAGGCCGGCTGGATGTGAACTATTTCCAGACCAAGCCCTATCTGGACGAGTTCAACGCCTCGCGCGGTTCGGACCTGATCACGGTGGCCGGGGTGCATGTCGAGCCGCTGGGGGCCTATTCGCGCCGCTTCCGCTCGCTGGCCGCACTGCCGGACGGCGCCGAGGTGGCGGTGCCCAATGACGCATCGTCGATCGGGCGGTCGCTGATCCTGCTGCAGAAGGCGGGTCTGGTGCGGTTGCGGGACCCGGCCAATCCGCTTCAGACGCTGCGCGACATCGTCGAAAATCCGAAGAACCTGCGCTTCCGCGAACTGGAGTCCGCGACCCTGCCGCGTGTGCTGGACCAGGTCGACATGGCGGTGATCAACACCAACTACGCCCTGGACGCCGGCCTGAAGCCGCGCACCGACGCCCTGACGCTGGAAGGCGCCGACAGCCCCTATGTGAACTATCTGGTGGCGCGGCCGGACAATCGGACGGACCCGCGCATCGTCGCCCTGGCGGCCATGCTGCGCAGCCAGGCGGTCAAGGACTTCATCGCCGCGAAGTATGACGGCGCCGTCATCCCGGCGGCTTGAACCACTGGTTGATTCCCTATACCCTCGTCTAGCGATTTAGGGGTGTGGCATGCCGAAGCGGAGCCTGATGATTTCCCTCGCGCGCGCGAGTGTCGCAGTGTCGCTCGTCGCTCTGTTTCGTTCGTGGAACGGCGACAGTCCCGGCGATTGGTGGCCGCAGGCTTTGGGCCTGGCGACCGGCTTCATCCTGTTCGACCTGATCCGTCTCGGGTTGACGAGGCGTCGGGTGTCAACGCGCTGAGGTTCGCCCTGGCCACCTCGTCCGGGGCCAGAACCGTGACCGCGGGCGTGACAGGCTGACCGGTGGCCTCGGCGATCAGTTCCGCGGTCTTGCCCTCAACGACGGCCTCAAGCCGGGCGAGGAATTCGTCTTTGCCCAGCCCCGTCGGAATGGGATCGAGGAACTCCAGCGTCGCGGTCCCGGGGTTCTTGCGGAATTCTTCCTGCGGCCAGAACAGGCCCAGGTTGGTGGCCAGCGGCACGACCGGCATGTCGAAGTCGCGGTACATGTGCCAGACGCCGGACCGGTAGCGGAATTTCTCGCCCACCTTGGCCAGATTGCCCTCGGGATAGATCAGGATCTTGCGGCCCGCGGCATGGGCGTCGGCCGAGCGATCCTTCAACGCCTCGCGGGCTTCGCGGCCGCCGCAGTTGTTGACGACGATGGCGCCCAGCTTGCGCAGCACCGTGCCGAGGAGCGGAAACTTCTCCAGATGGTCGCCGGTGACGAAGGCGAGGTCGTCGAACTGGTCGTAGGTCGCGAAGCCGTCGCCCCAGCTCTGGTGCTTCGAGGCGATGATGAAGGCGCCGGTCGGCAGGCGTTCGCGGCCGCGCACCTGCAGGTGGATGCCGGCCAGCAGGCGCATAGCCTGCACCATCCGTTTCACATAGCGGCGGATGATCCAGCTGGTCGCGCCCCGCCCGGGCGTGAGGGCCGCGAAGGCCGCGGCCGAGGCATAGGCGATCGACAGGGTCCAGTAGGCGAGGTTGAAGGCGAAGCTGCGCATCGGTCCACTATGACGCGAAACGACCGGGGCGGAAGGCGTCAGGCGGCCTCGTCAAGACACTCGGCGCTGGTGATGCGGTTGCGACCGGCGTGTTTGGAGGCATAGAGGGCCGCATCGGCGCGATCCAGCAGCGCGGAGGCGGTCTCGCCCGGCCGGCGCTGCGCGAAGCCGGCGGACAGGGTCACCGCCCCCAGTTCGTCATCCGTCGAGCGGCGACGCAGCGAGCGGGATGCGATCTCCTTGCGGATGGACTCCAGCGCCGCCTCGACCTGGACCACGTTTTCCTTGGGGAAGATCATGGCGAACTCTTCGCCGCCGTAACGGGCGGCGATCCGGGGCGCCTTGGCCACGCGTCCCATGACGCTGGCCACATAGCGCAGCACCTGGTCGCCGGTCTGGTGCCCCCAGGTGTCATTGAACCGTTTGAAGTGGTCGATATCGAGCACGGCAAGCGTCAGGGCGCCGCCCCCGGTCTCGGCCTGGGCGCAGGCGGCGTCCAGATGTTCGTCGAACGCCTTGCGATTGGCCAGGTTGGTGAGCGCGTCGGTCATGGCGTCGCGTCGCACCTGCTCGAGGTGCTCGCGCAGACGGGCGACTTCGCGGGTCGAGGCGTCCAGCCGCTTCTCCAGAGTCTCGTTCTCGCGCTGGACCTTGCGGGTGGCCGAGGTCAGGCCGGAGACGATGGCCCGGAGGCCGGCGCCGTCGCCGGCGGTCTCGATGCTGGTCGCGGCCTTGTCCAGGGTCTGGCCGTAGGCGGCCTGGGACTGGTGGGCCTTCGAGATGGCTTCCGACACGCTGGACAGTTCCCGGTCCAGCACGCGGCCGGCGTCGCGAATCTCTTCGGTCAGGCGCCCGCGGGGCAGGTATTCGGCGGCCAGCATGTCGGCCGTCGCTTCGGTGAACGGCTCGGACGCCGCCAGAATGCGCGTGATTTCGCGGCCGAGCGGCCCTTCCGGGTCGCCGAGGTAATGGACCCAGATCTCGAAATTCAGCGGCGTCGGCCAGACGCCCGCGGCTTCCATCGCCTCGATGACCCGGCGCGCCAGACCGTAGGCTTCAGGTCCCCGAAGAGTGGTTTCGAGTTCAGCCGCCATACAAATTCCCCGCCGGGCCGCACCGAGCGACCGATCTCGCCGGTAACGCTATGCGCGGTTCCGTAACGACGGGTTAAATCCGGTTCGCTGATCGCCGAATTGGGAGTTATTTCAACTCTTGAGGGAGACGGGTCGGCGCAGGAAGGCGGGAATATCGCCTTCGCCGAACGGACGGCCGTTCGAACGCTGCGGCTCGGGGCTCGCATTGTCGCCCCGACGGTCCGACTGTCGCAGGTGGGTTTCCTGCACGGGACGGTCCTGGGACGCGGGGTTCGCAGTGGCGACCGGCGCCGCAGCCGGGGCGTCCGCGATCTCGACGGCCTCTGTGGCGGCGGACCTGGCGCCGCGACGGCTGCGGGTCCGACGCGGTTTGGGCGCGTCCGTCGTCGGGATATCGCTCGCGGGCGCCTCGACAGCGGCTTCCGTCTTCGCCGGCTCGGCGGTCGGGACGGGAGCGACGACCTCTGAAGGCTCAACGGCCGCGTCCTGCGGCGTTTCGCGGGGACCGCGACCACGGCCACGGGCGGGCGCGCGTTCGGGACGATCCGGATCACGGCGCGGCTGGGTCTTGCCGGGTGAGAAGTCGACGCCGTCGAGGGTCAGCTCGATGGGGTCCATCTTGATCAGCTTCAGAACCTTGTCGAGCGACCGGTCGTCCGCCGGCGTGACGATCATGAAGGTCTGGCCCAGCTTGCCCGCGCGACCCGTGCGGCCGATGCGGTGGACGTAGTCGTCGGCGTGGTGGGAGACGTCGTAGTTGAAGACGTGGCTGACGTCGGGGATGTCGAGGCCGCGCGCGGCGACGTCGGAGGCGACGAGCAGCTTCAGCTCGCCCGAGCGGAAGGCGGCCAGGGTCTTCATGCGCAGCGACTGGTCAAGGTCGCCATGGATCGGCGCGGCGTCGAAACCGTGCTGCTTCAGCGACTTGGCGACGACGTCGACTTCGGATTTGCGATTGCAGAAGACGATGCCGTTGCGCACGTCGGCGCGGCCGATCAGGGCGCGCAGGGCGGCGCGCTTGGCCTTGGGGTCGCTGGAGGGGATGCGGACCAGATACTGGGTGATGGTCTCGGCCGTCATGGCGGGGCGCGAGGCCTCCAGCCGCGTCGGGTCCTTGAGGAACTGGGTCGTCAGCCGGGTGATCTCGGGCGGCATGGTGGCCGAGAAGAACAGGGTCTGGCGGCGCGGCGGCGTCAGTTTGAAGATGCGCTCGATGTCGGGGATGAAGCCCATGTCCAGCATGCGGTCGGCTTCGTCGATGACCATGATCTCGACGCCGTTGAGCATGACCTTGCCGCGCTCGAACAGGTCCAGAAGGCGGCCCGGCGTGGCGATCAGGACGTCGACGCCCTTGTTCAGCAGGGTCACCTGGTCGCCCATGGAGACGCCGCCGATCAGCAGGGCCCAGCTCAGCTTGGTGCCCTTGGCGTATTTCTCGAACGAGGAGGCGACCTGGTCGGCCAGTTCGCGGGTCGGGGCCAGGACGAGGGCGCGCGGCATGCGGGCCTTGGCCCGGCCCGACGACAGCCGGTCGATCATCGGCAGGGTGAAGGCGGCGGTCTTGCCGGTGCCGGTCTGGGCGATCCCCAGCACGTCGCGGCCGGCGAGGGCCACCGGGATGGCCGAGGCCTGGATCGGGGTGGCCGTGGTGTAGCCGGTGTCGGCGACGGCCTTGAGAGTCGTGGCCGAGAGGCCCAGCTGGGAGAATTCGGTCATGGGTCCTTGGGACTGGTAAGGACGTCCCGCGCATCGGGCCGTCGTGCGATGTCGCGGAACCGCCCTGTCTCTGGGCGAGCGGGCGGCGCGGATTCGCCAGTCCTGTCCCGAACGTGCGCCGCATATAGAAGCCCCCACGCGAGAGTCAACTATTCGTGTGCCCGGAGTCAGGGGTTGGAATTATCTAACCGAACGTTAATAGTCCGCATCGGGAAGGGCTGAGTAGGGGTGCTGGAATGCTGCGAACGCTTGCCGTCGCGACGCTGACAGTCGCATGTCTGGCTGCGGGTCCGGGTCGGGCCGAGATGAATTCCGTTTTCGGCAATACCGTCGTTTCGCGCTACCCGGACGGCGGCTGGGTCAAACACTGGTTCAATCCTGACGGCACCTATGCGGCGCAGTTTTCCGACGGCCGTCGGCTGGCGGCGCGCTGGTCGGTCGCGGGCGAGCAGGTCTGCCTGACCAATATGCGGCCCTATATGCTGATCCCGCGATTCTGCACCCAGATGGTCGAGGCCGAGGTCGGCCAGACCTGGCATTCCCGCGATCCGCTGGGCCGCCGGGTCCAGAATGTGCTGGTCGCGGGCCGGAACCCGTAACATCCGATATCCCCCACGGGTTGCGCGCCCTCGCTGGACGGCGTTGCAGGGGTAGCGTGAGAAGCTGAAGCCTCGGGGGAGGGTGTGTGCGTCTGTTCCTGATCGCCCTGACGGCCGCTTTCGCCGTGTGGCTGCCGCGCGCGCCCGCCGAGGGCAGCGAGGTTCCCTATTTTCCCCGCGCGACGGCGCAGGCGGGTCAGGCGATCCTGGCGACGCCGCCGGGGCGCTACGGTTCGATCCAGCACGGCCGGACGCCGCTGCCGCCCAGAGCCATCGCCCTGACCTTCGATGACGGCCCCAGTTCCCTGTACAACAGCCGGGTGCTGGACATCCTCGACGAGCGGGGAATCAAGGCGACCTTCTTCTTCGTCGGCCAGTATGTGAGGGCCAATCCCGAACAGGTGCGCGAGGTCGTGCGCCGGGGCCACAACGTCGCCAGCCACAGCTGGTCGCACCCGACCTATCTCCGCTACTGGGCCCGCGAGGCCCAGGTCAGCGAGGTGCGCCGGAGCTATGCCGCCCTTGAGGCCGCCCTGGCCGACGCCCCGCCCGGGGAGCGCGCCCGGATCGAGCCGATGTTCCGGTTTCCGGGTCTCGGCGAGGGCGCATACATGGCCGACTGGCTGAACCAGCGGGGCGTCATCGTCGTCTCGGCCGAGGCCGGCACCGACGACTGGCGCGGCTATTCCGCCGAATCGATCACCCGGATCACCCTCAACGCGATGGAGAGCAACCAGGGCGGCGTGCTGATCCTGCACGAAACCCGGCCGCAGATGATCCAGGCCCTGCCGGGCCTGCTGGACGAACTGACCGCGCGGGGCTTCACCTTCGTCCAGATCACGGCGGGGCCGGAAGGACGCGCACAGGCGCTGGCGGCCGAGGATGCGGTGTTGACGCTGCGGTGACGGGAGCCGGTTCACACCGGCGGGGCCGCGCCATTCCCTGAATTCGATTTCAAAGGGAATGGCGCGAGTGACGGGACTCGAACCCGCGACCTCCGGCGTGACAGGCCGGCACTCTAACCAACTGAGCTACACCCGCGTATTCCCGACGCGAAGCAGTGCTCCGCGGCGAGGGGCGTCGTTTAGGCGGGGGGGCCTCGCACTGTCAAGCGCGTCCGGGAATGAAATCGACGATCAGCGCGTCACGGCTCCCGGACCCGCCACGGCGGCGGCTTCCGGCGGCGCGACCGGGCCCGTTATGCCGCCGTCCGCGGGCAGCTGGACGGCGACCGCAGGGGGCGGCGGCGTGTAGTGAACGCCGACCCCCGGCCCCAGCGGCAGATCCAGTGCCACCCACAGCGCCACCATGGACAGGCCTGCGATCAGGAAGGCGCCGGCGTAGGGCAGCATGGTCGACATCAGCGAGCCGAGGCCAAACCTCGGGTCCCAGCGCTGGGCGAAGGTCAGGATGAGGGGGAAGTAGCTCATCAGCGGGGTGGCGATGTTGGTCACCGAATCGCCCATGCGGTAGGCGGCCGTGGTCATCTCGGGGCTGATGCCCAGCAGCATGAACATGGGCACGACAATCGGGGCGAGGGCCGACCATTTGGCCGAGGCCGAGCCGACGAACAGGTCGAAGAAGCAGGACACCAGGACGACGCTGATCAGCAGCAGGGGGGCGGGCATGTTGATCTGCCGCAACTGCTCGGCGGCGTTGATGGCCAGGATCGGCCCCAGCCCTGACCAGTTGAACATCGCCACGAAATGGGCGGCGAAAAAGACGAGCACGAGATAGGGGGCGAGCTGGACGATGCCTTCGCGCATCATGCGCACGAGATCCCGGTGGCTGGTCACGCTGCGCGATCCGACGCCGAACGCCGCGCCGGACAGGAAGAAGGTCAGGGCGAAGAAGGCGGCCAGGGACTTGTAGAGCGGGTTGAACCGTTGCGCCGGCTCGGCTTCCGGATCGATGAAGGGCGAGCCGGGCAGGGCGGTGATGAGCGCCCAGACGGCGATCATGGCGAGGATGGTCAGGCCGGCGAAGGCGAGGCCGCGTTTCTCGTCCGCGGTCACGACCTGCTTCTCGTCCGCCGTCGCGGCGGGCGCGTCCTTCGGAGTCCAGGGGCCAAGGCGGGGCTCGATGATCCGGTCGGTGATGAACCAGACGATCGGGGTGAAGACCAGCACGACGCCGACGATGAAGAACCAGTTGCCGGCGATGTTCACGGAATAGGACGGATCGATCAGATGCGCCGCCGGCTCGGTGATGCCGAGCAGCAATGCGTCCTGCGCGCCGGGAAAGAGATTGCCCGCATAGCCGCCCGACACCGCGGCGAAGCCGGCTGCCAGGCCCGCCAACGGATGCCGTCCGACGGCGGCGAAGATCACGGCGGCCAGCGGAATGACCACGACATAGGCTGCGTCCGAGGCGTGGTGCGAGACCATGCCGGTAATGACGATGACCGGCGTCAGAATCACCTTGGGGGCGTTCAGCAGGGCGGCGCGGATGGCGGTGGTGAAAAGGCCGCTGCGCTCGGCTACGGAGGCGCCGTAGATGATGGTGACCACGATCCCCAGGGGCGGAAAGTCGGTCAGGGTCGAGGGCATGCCGATGATCAGCCGCTCGAGATTGGCGGGCGACAGCAGGCTGGCGGCTTCCAGCGTGTCGCCCGTCACCGGATTGACCGCGGACCAGCCCAGACCGGCCCCGACCAAGCTCAGGACGACCAGGCCGCCGATCAGCCAGAGGAACAGAAAGACGGGATCCGGCAGCTTGTTGCCAATGCGTTCGATGCCGTTCAGCACCCGGCTTCCAATGGTCATGCGTCCCTCCCGGACGGTCTTCAGATCAGCCGGTCATAGGGCGGGAGGGGGCGTCGCGAGGCAAGGCGTCGGGCCTGCGACATGCTGTCCCCAAATCTGCGAACCATTCTCAAGAAAAACCTTTCGTCACATGGGTTTGAACGGGCGCGGTTCCAAGGCTAGAAAGCGCCGAATCCGCCCCTCCCTTTGACGGCGGACAAGGTCCCTTCCGGATGAATGCATTCCTGCTCGAATATCTGCCGATCGTGATCTTTCTCGGGATCGCGGCGGTTCTCGGCCTCGGCTTCATGCTGGCGGCCTGGGTCCTGGCCCCGAAGAACCCCGACTCCGAGAAACTGTCGGCCTATGAATGCGGCTTCAACGCCTTTGACGACGCGCGCATGAAGTTCGACGTGCGCTTCTATCTGGTGTCGATCCTGTTCATCATCTTCGACCTCGAGGTGGCCTTCCTGTTCCCGTGGGCGGTGTCGATGTTCGACCTGTCCCGCTCGGGCATGGTGTTCGCCTTCTGGTCGATGATGGTCTTCCTCGGCGTGCTGACCGTCGGTTTCATCTACGAATGGAAGAAGGGCGCGCTCGAATGGGAGTGACGACCAATACCGTCCCGCTGATCGGGGTCGGCAACCAGGGCGCTTCGCCCGTGGGGCCGGCGTCCTCGCGGCTGGCCACGCCGATGAGCACGACCATGTTCAACACCGGCGCCCGGTCGTCGGTGGAGGGCTATGATCCGGCCATCCACGACAAATTCTTCGAGGCCGTGAACGCCGAACTGGGCGAGCGCGGCTTCATCACCACCTCGCTGGACGACGTCATCAACTGGGCCCGGACGGGCTCGCTGATGTGGATGACCTTCGGTCTCGCCTGCTGCGCCGTCGAGATGATGCAGGCCTCGATGCCGCGCTTCGACATGGAGCGGTTCGGCATGGCCCCGCGCGCCAGCCCGCGCCAGTCGGACCTGATGATCGTGGCCGGCACCCTGACCAACAAGATGGCTCCGGCCCTGCGCAAGGTCTACGACCAGATGCCGGACCCGCGCTATGTGCTGTCCATGGGCAGCTGCGCCAACGGCGGCGGGTACTATCACTACAGTTACAGCGTCGTTCGCGGCTGCGACCGGGTCGTGCCGGTGGACGTCTATGTTCCCGGCTGTCCGCCGACGGCGGAGGCGCTGCTGTACGGGCTGCTTCAGCTGCAGAAGAAGATCCGCCGCACCGGGACGATCGACCGATGACCGCGCTGGCCCGTATCCAGGAGATGGAAACCGCCCTGACGCCGCTGGGCGCAGAGATGGTGGGCGCTCTGGGCGTCGAGGCGCAGGTGGCGTTCGGCGAACTGACGCTGATCACCGACCGCGACAGCATCATCGAGGTGCTGACGGCGCTGAAGGAGCGGTTCGGCTTCCAGCAGCTGCTCGACATCTGCGGCGTCGACTTCCCGGACCGCGAGGAGCGGTTCGAGGTGGTCTATCATCTGCTGTCGATGACGCGGAACGCGCGCGTGCGGGTCAAGCTGACCACGGACGAGGTCCAGCCGGTGCCCAGCGCCGTGGACGTCTTCCCCTGCGCCGACTGGTTCGAGCGCGAGGCGTTCGACATGTACGGCATGCTGTTCTCGGGCCACCCCGACCTGCGCCGGCTGCTGACCGACTATGGCTTCCAGGGGCATCCGCTCCGCAAGGACTTCCCGATGACCGGGTATGTCGAAGTGCGTTACGACGAGGAGCAGAAGCGGGTTGTGTATGAACCCGTCAAACTGACCCAGGAGTTCCGGAACTTTGATTTCCTGTCGCCCTGGGAAGGCGCCGAATATCCGGCGACCATCCTGCCCGGCGATGAGAAGGCGGGATGATCCATGAAGATGAATCGCGCGGCCATCCGTTCAGCGTCGTCCTTCTTTCTGGTGACGTTTTCGACGGCCTTCCTGTTCACGCTCGGCGCGCGGCTGACCGGCTGGTTCACGCGGGCGCCCGAGGTGGAGCCGGCGCAGCTGCAGTCGCTGGGCGTGGCCATCATGGTCGCCGTGGTCTGTCTGGCGGTCGGGGCGGGCATCCGTCGCCTGTCGGCCGGCGAGCTGCAGAGCGCGCTGCTGGGCGCTTCGGCGGTGCTGCTGTCGACGCCCTTGGCGCTGGCGGTGCTGACCGGCAACTGGGAGCTTTCGACCGCCGCGGTCTCGGGCATGGGCGTGCTGACGCTGGCGCTCGGCTGGCTGGTGGCGCTGACCCGCAAGGGTCGTTTGCACGACGAGGATTCCGTTGATGGCTGACGGCCACGCCCCCACGACGCCGATCGGCGCCACAGACATCTTCGACGACGGCCTGACCGACCACGCCCGGGCGCTGGACGACCGGAAGTTCACGATCAATTTCGGCCCGCAACATCCGGCCGCGCACGGCGTGCTGCGTCTGGTGCTGGAGCTGGACGGCGAGCTGGTGACGCGCGTCGACCCGCACATCGGCCTGCTGCACCGCGGCACCGAAAAGCTGATGGAGGCCCGCACCTACCTCCAGAACGTGCCCTATCTGGATCGCCTCGACTATGTCGCGCCGATGAACCAGGAGCACGCCTTCTGCCTGGCCATCGAAAAGCTGCTGGGCGTGGACGTGCCATACCGGGCCCAGCTGATCCGGGTGCTGTATTCCGAGATCGGCCGCATCCTCTCGCACCTGCTGAACGTGACCACCCAGGCCATGGACGTCGGCGCCCTGACGCCGCCGCTGTGGGGCTTCGAGGAACGCGAGAAGCTGATGGTGTTCTACGAGCGCGCCTCGGGCGCCCGTCTGCACGCCAACTATTTCCGGCCCGGCGGCGTCCATCAGGACCTGCCCAATGACCTGATCGACGACATCGGCCGCTGGTGCCGCGAGTTCCCGGCGGCGCTGAAGGACATCGAGTCCCTCGTCACGGAGAACCGCATCTTCAAACAGCGCAACGTCGACATCGGCGTGGTGTCGAAACAGCAGGCGCTGGACTGGGGCTTCACCGGCGTGATGCTGCGCGGCTCGGACATTCCGTGGGACCTGCGCAAGTCGCAGCCCTACGAATGCTACGCCGACCTCGAGTTCGACATCGCCGTCGGCAAGAACGGCGACTGCTGGGACCGCTATCTCTGCCGCATCGAGGAGATGAAGCAGTCGGTGCACATCATGGAGCAGTGCATCCACAAGCTGCGCAACTGCCCCGGCGAGCCGGTGATGACCGAGAACAACAAGATCGTCCCGCCGCGGCGCGGTGAGATGAAGCGGTCGATGGAAGCGCTCATCCACCACTTCAAACTCTACACCGAGGGCTTCCGCACGCCCGAGGGCGAAGTCTATGCGTCGGTCGAGGCGCCCAAGGGGGAGTTCGGCATCTATCTGGTCTCGGACGGCACCAACAAACCCTATCGGGTCAAGATTTCGGCGCCGGGCTTCCGCTCGCTGCAGGCCATGGACTGGATGAATCGCGGCCACATGCTGGCCGATGTGAGCGCCATCCTCGGCTCGCTCGACATCGTGTTCGGCGAGGTGGACCGATGAGCGGCTTCGTCGTCGATCCGATTTTCACCCAGATGCAGGCGATCGCCTTCGCCGGCCTGCTGACCTTCGCTCTCGTCTTGCAGGTGGTGTTCTCACCGAAGCGGCGCGCGATCATGGGCGGGATGAAATTCGCCGTGGCCAGCGCCGTGGTCGCGGCCCCGGGGCTGGCGGGCGTGACGTTCGTGCGCGGCGCGTACCGTCTTGGCTATCTGGAAGAGGGGCGCGGCTTCTGGGAGGCCAATCTGCGTTCGCTCGTCTGGATGAGCGGCGCGATCTTCGCGGGCCAGATGGCCGTACGCTTTCTGCCGCCGATGTCGTGGCTGTCGCGTGATCTGGGAAATGCCGGCCGCGCCGTGTGGAGCGAGCGCCTGGGCCGCTGGATGGGTAAGCAACAATGAGCGTGCGTCGTCTCGCCAAGGTACAGCCGGCCTCGTTCGCCTTTTCGAAGGCGACGAAGGCAAAATGTGATTGGTGGATCGCCAAATATCCGGCCGACCGTCGCCAGTCGGCGGTGATCCCGATCCTGTGGCTGGTGCAGAAACAGGAGGGCTGGTGCCCGGAGCCGGCGCTGCGCGCCATCGCCGAGCTGCTGGGCATGCCCTACATCCGGGTGCTGGAGGTCGCGACCTTCTACACGATGTTCATGCTGGAGCCGGTCGGCTCGGCCGCCCTGATCCAGGTCTGCGGCACCACGCCCTGCATGCTGCGCGGCGCGGGCGAGCTGATGGATGTCTGCAAGAAGAAGATCGGTCCCAAGGACGTGTTGAGCGCCGACGGCCGCTTCACATGGCAGGAGGTCGAATGCCTCGGCGCCTGCGCCAATGCGCCGATGGCCCAGATCAACGACTACTATTTCGAGGACCTGACCGCCGACAGCATGGCGCAGATCATCGACGACTTCGCCGCCGGCAAGAAGCCGAAGCCGGGCAGCCGCATCGGCCGCACCAGTTCGGAGCCGGAAGGCGGGGCGCTGACCCTGACCGATCCGAAACTCTATGACGGCTCGGCCGCGAAGAAGATCAAGAAGCTGCCGAACTCCGATCCGGTGACGGCATGACCCGGCCTGATCTGACCGACGACGCCAAGGTCGCGGCCTATCGCTCGGAGCTGCGGCTTGTCGGGCGCAGCCAGCGTCTGGCCGGATTCGCCCTGGTCGTCGGCGGGGCGATCGCCGTCTGGGCCGCGGGCTACGCCGGCGGCGCAGGGCCGATGGTGCAGTGGGGCGGCTATGCGGCGCTGGCCCTGGGCTGGGCCCTGATGCTCGCCGCCATCTTCCTGCGCACCCGCTATCACCGCCAACGCATGCGGGAGACGAACTGAACCATGGTCGGCATCCTCGAAGACAAGGACCGCATCTTCACCAACCTCTACGGCTTCCACGACTGGACGCTGGAGGGGGCGAAGTCGCGCGGCGCGTGGAACGCGACCAGGGACATGCTCGACCTCGGGCGCGACTGGATCATCGCCAACGTCAAGAACTCGGGCCTGCGCGGACGCGGCGGCGCGGGCTTCGGCACGGGGCTGAAATGGTCCTTCATGCCGAAGGAGGTGAAGGACCGGCCGCACTATCTGGTCGTCAACGCCGACGAATCCGAACCCGGGACCTGCAAGGACCGGGAGATCATGCGCCATGATCCGCAGCTGCTGATCGAAGGCTGCCTGATCGCCAGCTTCGCGATGCAGGCGCACGCCTGCTACATCTATCTGCGCGGCGAATATGTGCTGGAACGCGAGCGCATGGAGGCGGCGGTCAAGCAGGCCTATGAGGCGAAGCTGATCGGCAAGAACAACGTCCATGGCTGGGATTTCGACGTCTACATCCACCACGGCGCCGGGGCCTATATCTGCGGCGAGGAGACGGCTCTGCTGGAGTCGCTGGAGGGCAAGAAGGGCCAGCCGCGGCTGAAGCCGCCGTTCCCGGCGGGCGCCGGTCTGTACGGCTGTCCGACGACGGTGAACAACGTCGAGTCGATCGCGGTGGTGGGCACCATCCTGCGCCGCGGGGCCGAGTGGTTCGCGGGCTTCGGCCGGCCGAACAACACCGGCACCAAGATCATGTCCATCAGCGGCCATGTGAACCGGCCGTGCAATGTCGAGGAGGCGATGTCGATCCCGCTGCGTCAGCTGCTGGAAGACCATTGCGGCGGCGTGCGCGGCGGCTGGGACAATCTGAAGGCCATCATACCGGGCGGCTCGTCGGTGCCGTTGATCACGCGCGAGATGTCCGAGACCGCGCTGATGGATTTCGACTCCTTGCGCGAAATGCGCTCGGGCCTCGGCACGGCGGCGGTGATCGTCATGGACCAGTCGACCGACCTGGTCCGCGCCATCGCCCGCATCAGCTATTTCTACAAGCATGAGAGCTGCGGCCAGTGCACGCCGTGCCGCGAGGGCACGGGCTGGATGTGGCGGGTGCTTGAGCGGATGGCCGTCGGCGAGGCCGACCCTTCCGAGATCGACCTGCTGCTGGAGGTCTCGACCCAGATCGAGGGTCACACCATCTGCGCCCTCGGCGACGCCGCCGCCTGGCCCGTTCAGGGCCTGATCCGGCATTTCCGGCACGAGATCGAGGAGCGGATTTCCTCCTACCGCAGCCGCCGCGCGAATTTCGCCGGCCATGCGATCGCGGCGGAGTAGGGATGCGCGCCGCCGCCGTCATCGTCGTAACCGCTCTGACCCTCGCCGCCTGCGGTGAGCGGGCCGAGAAGGCTGCGCCGACTTCGGCAGACGCCGCGCCGGTGGCGCCCGCCGCCTCCGCGCCCCCGGCCACGCCCGTCGCCCTGACCGACGCCGATCTGCGCCGCGTCTGCCGCGCCGGACTGGCGGCCATTCACGGGCAGGACGAGGAGTCGATCACGATCGACGCGCTGAACGGCCCCATCGTAAACGTCTCCTGGCGGGCTCCGGTCGACGGCGGACGCCGGCGGGCCCAGTGCCGGGTCGACGGCGATCTGGTCGTCTGGAAACCCGCGGATCGCACCAGCCCCATAGACGACCGCTGGATGAACCAGGCCGGCGATCCGGTGACGCGCTTCGTGCTCGACGGCGAGCGGGTGACGATCACCCAGACCCTGCCTGACAGCGGTGCGGTTGCAGACGTTCAGGGGCAGGGCTGATGCGCGGCAAGGTCCTCAGTTACGACGACTACACCGGTTCCGGCCTGATCAGCGGCGACGACGGCGTGCGCTACACCTTCACGCGCGGCGGCCTGATGGGCGGAGCGCGCGAGGCGTTTCCGGGCTCGACGGTCGATTTCGAGATCGCGAACGGCACAGCCGCCAACATCTACATCATCGGCGGCGCGCCGCTGAACCTGTCGGGCGACAAGAACCGGATCGTGGCCGCCTTGCTGGCCTTCGTTCTCGGCGGGATCGGCATCCACAAATTCTATCTCGGCAAGACGACGGCCGGGGTGCTGATGCTGCTGGGCGGTACGGTCGGCTGGATCACCTTCGGCTTCGTTCCGGCGCTCGTCTATCTGATCGCCTTCATCGAATTCATCATCTACCTGCTCAAGACCGACGGCGACTTCCACCGCGACTATGTCGCGGGGAACAAGTCCTGGTTCTGATCCGGTTCGCTTAGAGAAACGCAGAGGTCGCGGCGAATGCCCATCGCGAAAGTCAACGGCGTAGAGGTCGAGTTCGAGCCCGGGATGACCGTGCTCCAGGTCGCCGAACGCGCCGGACAGGAGATTCCGCGCTTCTGCTATCATGAGCGGCTGTCGATCGCCGGCAACTGCCGCATGTGCCTGGTCGAGGTGAAGCCCGGACCGCCGAAGCCGCAGGCTTCGTGCGCCCTGCCGGCCGCCGAGGGGCAGGAGATCTTCACCGACACGCCGATGGTCAAGAAGGCCCGCGAAGGGGTGATGGAGTTCCTGCTCATCAACCACCCGCTGGACTGCCCGATCTGCGACCAGGGCGGCGAGTGCGACCTGCAGGACCAGGCCATGGGCTATGGCCGCGACGGTTCCCGCTATGCGGAGAACAAGCGCGCGGTCGAAGAAAAGAACATGGGTCCGACCATCAAGACCTTCATGACGCGGTGCATCCAGTGCACCCGCTGCGTGCGGTTCGTGACGGAGGTGGCGGGCGTGCCGGACATCGGCATGATCTCGCGCGGCGAGGACGCCGAGATCACCACCTATCTGGAGAAGGCGGTCGACAGCGAGCTGTCGGGCAATGTCAACGACCTGTGCCCCGTCGGCGCACTGACCCACCGGCCGTGGCAGTACCACTATCGTCCGTGGGAGCTGAAGAAGACCGAGACCATCGACGTCATGGACGCGCTGGGATCGAACATTCGCGCCGACGCCAAGGGCGCCGAGGTGATGCGCATCCTGCCGCGCGTGAACGAGGGCATCAACGAGGAGTGGCTGTCCGACATCAGCCGCTACGCCGTCGACGGCCTGCAGCGCCAGCGGCTGGACAAGCCGTATGTGCGCGAGAACGGCAAGCTGCGCGCGGCGTCGTGGGACGAGGCCCTCGGCATTGTGGCGGCGAAACTGAACGCCGCGGCTGCGGACCGGATCGGCGTCATCGCCGGCGACCTCCAGGACGCGGAATCGATGAAGGCGGCGCTGGACCTGTTCCGGGCGCTGGGATCGGCCAATACCGACTGCCGTCAGGACGGCTCTGCGCTGGGTTACGGCCCGCGTGAGGGCTGGCTGTTCAACTCGGGCCTCGCGGGCGTCGAGAACGCCGACGCCGTGCTGATCGTGGGCGCCAATCCGCGCACCGAGGCGCCGTTGCTGAACACCCGCCTGCGCAAGGCCTGGCTGGCCGGCAAGACCGAGATCGGCCTGATCGGCGAACAGGCCGACCTGACCTATGACTACAGCTGGCTCGGCGCCGGCTCGAAGACCCTGGCCAAGCTGCCCAAGGCGGCTATGGACTTCCTGACCAAGGCCGAGCGGCCGGCGATCATCGTCGGCGCGGGCGCCGTGTCGGGCTCCGATGGCGCGGCCGTGCTGAACGCGCTCGGCGCGCTGGCGAAGAAGGTCGGCGTGGTCGCGGATGGCTGGAACGGTTTCAACGTGCTGCACAGCGCGGCGTCGCGGGTAGCCGGTCTCGACATGGGCTTCGTCCCGGGCGAGGGCGGCAAGACGGCGGCCGAGATGGCGGCCAAGGGCGCGCTGGATGTGCTGTTCCTGCTCGGCGCCGACGAGATCGACCTGTCGAAGTCCGGCGCCTTCCGCGTCTATCTGGGCAGCCACGGCGACCGCGGGGCGCACGGCGCGGACGTGATCCTGCCGGGCGCGGCCTACACCGAGAAGTCGGGCCTGTACGTCAATACCGAGGGTCGCGTGCAGATGGCCGAACGGGTCGTCTTCCCCAAGGGACAGGCCAAGGAAGACTGGGCTGTGCTGCGCGCCCTGTCGGCCATGGTCGGCCACACCCTGCCGTACGACACGCTTGACGCCCTGCGTTCGAAACTGATGGCGGACCATCCGACGTTTGGACGGATCGACTACCTGCCGGCGCCGGCGTCGTTCGATGTCGGTTCGCTGGGCAGGAAGGGCGATCTGGGCGACGCCAGCTTCGTGTCGTCCGTGCGCAACCCCTATCTGAACAACCCGATCACGCGCGCCAGCGTGACCATGGCCGAGCTGTCCGCCCTGCGGATCGCCCCGGTCGCGATGGCGGCGGAGTAAGGCGCGATGGACTTCTGGACCACTCCTCTCGGCTGGACCCTCGCCACCGCCGGCGGCATCCTGCTCGTCACCGTCGGCATCCTGATCTCGCTGGCCTTCCTGCTGCTGGCCGACCGGAAGATCTGGGCCGGCGTGCAGATGCGCAAGGGCCCGAACGTCGTCGGGCCGTTCGGCCTGCTGCAGTCGTTCGCTGACTTCTTCAAGTTCGTGCTGAAGGAAATCATCGTGCCGGCCGGGGCCGACAAGGTGGTCTTCCTGCTGGCGCCGTTGCTGACCTTCATCCTCGCCTTTATCGCCTGGGCGGCCATTCCGTTCGCGCCGGGCTGGGTCATCTCCGACCTCAATGTCGGCATCCTGTACATCTTCGCGATCAGTTCGCTGGGCGTGTACGGCATCATCATGGGCGGCTGGGCTTCGAACTCGAAGTATCCGTTCCTCGGCTCGCTGCGGTCGGCTGCGCAGATGGTGTCCTATGAGGTCTCCATCGGTCTGGTGATCATCAACGTCATCCTGCTGGCCGGGTCGATGAACCTGACCTCGATCGTGACCCAGCAGCAGGGCATGTTCTGGAACTGGTTCGCTTTCGGCGGCGGGGCCGGGACCTGGCCGACCATCGCGGTGATGTTCCCGATGGCCATCATCTTCTTCGTCTCGGCCCTGGCCGAGACCAACCGCCCGCCGTTCGACCTGCCCGAAGCGGAGTCCGAGCTCGTGGCCGGCTATCAGGTCGAATACAGCTCGACGCCCTACCTGCTCTTCATGATCGGCGAATACGCCAACATCGTCTTCATGTGCGCCATGATCACCCTGCTGTTCTTCGGCGGGTGGAATCCGGGCGTGCCGCAGGACTGGCTGGACGCCCTGCCGGGCTGGCTGGAGCAGGCGATCTATCTGGTCACCTTCTTCGGCAAGACCGTGTTCTGGTTCTGCATGATCGCCCTCGTGAAGGCCTTCGTGCCCCGCTACCGCTATGACCAGCTGATGCGTCTGGGCTGGAAGATCTTCCTGCCGACCTCGCTCGTCTGCGTCGTCGTAGTCGCCGCCTGGCGCGTGTTCGCGGTGGGTTCATGAGCCGGACCCTGACCCTCCTGCTGGCTGCCGCGACACTGTCGGCCTGCGCGCCTTACGAGCCCGAGCCCGTCTCGCCGTATCAGTGGCAGCAGCGGCAGGAACGTATCGAGCGGCAGGAGGCCGAGCGCCTGCGCCGCTGCGAAACCATGGACCAACAGAGCGAGCGTTACGCCCGCGAGTGCGCGCGCACCGGAGCCAGCCAGTAATGTTCAACCGTCTCGTCCAGGCCGCGAAGGGCGCGCTTCTGATCGACGCCGTCGGCGCGATCGGCCTGTCGCTGAAATACATGGCCCGTCCCAAGGCCACGGTGAACTATCCGTTCGAGCGCAATCCGCAGTCGCCGCGCTTCCGGGGCGAGCACGCCCTGCGCCGCTATGCGAACGGCGAGGAACGCTGCATCGCCTGCAAGCTGTGCGAGGCCATCTGCCCGGCCCAGGCCATCACCATCGAGGCCGAACCGCGCGCCGACGGCAGCCGCCGCACGACCCGCTACGACATCGACATGGTCAAATGCATCTACTGCGGACTGTGCGCGGAAGCCTGCCCGGTGGACGCGATCGTCGAAGGCCCGAACTCGGAATTCACCGTCGAGACGCGGGAAGAGCTGCTCTACGACAAGGACCGGCTGCTCGCCAACGGCGACCGCTGGGAACGACTGATCGCGAAGAATCTGGAACTCGACGCGCCTTACCGTTAAGGCGCAGACGCTGAACAGGACGGCGATTCCGAAGGGGATCGTCCTCCACTAACCGAAAGGGGCCGAGGCCTCCGATGTTGCAAGGCATTGCCTTCTATCTGCTGGCCACGGTGGCCGTGCTGGGCGGCCTGATGGTCGTCACGGCGAAGAACCCCGTGCACAGCGTGCTGTGGCTGATCCTGGCCTTCTTCTCGTCGGCGGGGCTGTTCGTCCTGCTGGGCGCGGAGTTCCTGGCGATGCTGCTGGTGGTCGTCTACGTCGGCGCCGTCGCGGTGCTGTTCCTGTTCGTGGTGATGATGCTGGACGTCGACTTCGTGCGCCTGCGCGAGGGCTATGCCCGCTATCTGCCGCTGGCGGCCATTGTCGCCGGCATCCTGCTGGCCGAGATGATCATGATCTCCCTGGCCGTGGTCAGCGGCGGCGCCGCCGCCGACGCGGCCGGACCGGTCGCGGCCACGGCGGACATGTCCAATGTCGAGGCCATCGGGCGTGTTCTGTACACGGACTATGTCTACATCTTCCAGGCGGCCGGGATCGTGCTGCTGATCGCCATGATCGGGGCCATCGTCCTGACCCTGCGCCACAAGCCCAACATCAAGCGCCAGAACGTCGCCCGCCAGGTCGGCCGCGACGCGAAGACGGCCATGGAGGTCAAGTCCGTGACCACCGGCGCCGGCGTGACTCCCGAGGATCTGGTCTGATGGAAATCACCCTGCAGCACTATCTGGCGGTCGCCGCCATCCTGTTCACCATCGGCGTCTTCGGCATCTTCGTGAACCGCAAGAACGTCATCATCATCCTGATGTCGATCGAGCTGATCCTGCTGGCCGTCAACATCAATTTCGTCGCCTTCTCGGCCTATCTCAACGACGTGCAGGGGCAGATCATGGCCATGTTCGTCCTGACCGTCGCCGCGGCCGAAGCCGCCGTCGGCCTGGCCATTCTGGTGACCTTCTTCCGCAACCGCGGCGACATCGCGGTTGACGACGCCTCCGTGATGAAGGGCTGACCGTGGATCTCGTGCTTCTCGTCACCCTCGGCGTCTTCGCCCCCCTGCTCGGCGCGGCCATCGTCGGCCTGAGCGGCCGGCGGCTCGGCGACCTGGTGTCCAAATCGATCACGACCGGCCTGCTGTTCTTCTCCTGCGCCGTGGCGTGGATCGTGTTCAGCCAATGGACCTGGGGCGGGCTCGAGGCCTTCACGGTCGAGCTGTTCCCCTTCATCAACGTCGGCGATTTCCAGTCGGTCTGGTCGATCCGCATCGACGCCCTGTCGGCGGTCATGCTGGTCGTGGTCACCAGCGTGTCCTCGCTCGTCCACCTCTATTCCTGGGGGTATATGGCCGAGGATCCCGACAAGCCGCGCTTCTTCGCCTATCTCTCGCTGTTCACCTTCGCCATGCTGGCGCTGGTCACCGCCGCCGACTTCATGCAGCTGTTCTTCGGCTGGGAAGGGGTGGGTCTGGCGTCCTATCTGCTGATCGGATTCTGGTACAAGAAGTCCACCGCCAGCGCCGCCGCCATCAAGGCCTTCGTGGTCAACCGGGTCGGCGACTTCGGCTTCGCCCTGGGCATCCTGACGGTGTTCTGGATGTTCGGCACGATCCAGTTCGCCGAACTGTTCCCGATGATCGCCGCCAGGGCCGGCACGGGCTGGGACTTCCTCGGCCACACCTGGTCGGCGCTCGATCTCGCGGGCGCCCTGCTGTTCGTCGGCGCCATGGGCAAGTCGGCCCAGTTCTTCCTGCACACCTGGCTGCCCGACGCCATGGAGGGCCCGACGCCTGTGTCGGCCCTTATCCACGCGGCGACTATGGTCACCGCCGGCGTCTACATGGTCTGCCTGCTGTCGCCGATCTATGAATACGCCCCGGTCGCCTCGGCCATCATCGCCCTGACCGGCGCGGTCACGGCCCTGTTCGCGGCGACGGTCGGTCTGGCCCAGAACGACATCAAGCGGGTCATCGCCTATTCGACCTGTTCGCAGCTCGGCTACATGTTCTTCGCGGCGGGCGTCGGCGCCTATCAGGCCGCCATGTTCCACCTGTTCACCCACGCCTTCTTCAAGGCCCTGCTGTTCCTCGGCGCCGGCTCGGTGATCCACGGCATGCACCACGAGCAGGACATGCGGAAGATGGGCGGGCTGTGGAAGCTGCTGCCGGTCACCTATGCGGTCATGACCATCGGCACCATCGCCATCACCGGCCTGGGCATTCCCGGCGTCGGCGGTCTGGCGGGCTTCTATTCGAAGGACTCGATCATCGAGAGCGCCTTCGCCTCGTTCACCAACGGCCATTCGGCCATGGGGCTGTTCGCCTTCTTCGTCGGCATCCTCGCCGCTGGCCTGACCGCCTACTATTCATGGCGGCTGGTGTTCATGACCTTCCACAACAAGCCGGTGTGGAAGGACGCGCATCACGACGATCACGCGCATGACGACCACGCCTCGCACGCCCATCTGGAAACGCATGACGAGCCGCTGGCCGACGACGGCCATGCGCATGACGACCATGCCCACCACGGCCCGCTGAAGCCGCATGAGAGCCCGCTGGTGATGCTGGTTCCGCTGCTGCTGCTGTCGGTCGGAGCCATAGCCGCGGGCTTCGTCTTCGCGCCCTGGTTCATCGGCGACCACGAGCACGGCTTCTGGCGCGGCGCGATCTTCGTGGCCGAGGCCAACCACGTCCTGCACGACAGCCACGCCGTCCCGACCTGGGTCAAGTGGTCGCCGCTGATCCTGACGCTGATCGGCACCTTCGCCGCCTTCTGGCTCTATGTCCTCAAGGAGGGCATGGCGCGCCGGATGGCCGACAGGGGCGGCGTCGTTCACGCCTTCCTCTACAACAAATGGTATTTCGACGAGCTGTATGAGTTCGTGTTCGTGAAGGGCGCGCGGGCGGTCGGTGACCTGTTCTGGAAGGTCGGCGACGTGAAGATCATCGACGGCGGCGGGCCCAACGGCATGGCCTGGCTGTCGCGGAAATTCGCGGGCGGCCTGAGCCGCTTCCAGTCCGGCTATGTCTATTTCTACGCCTTCGTGATGTTGCTCGGCCTGGCCGGCTTCCTCGCCTTCGCCATCTATGCGTGGGGAGCCTGATCTTGCCCCAGATCCCCTACATCCTCAGCGTCGTCACCTTCCTGCCGCTGGTCGGCGCGGGCCTGATCCTGCTGGCGCGGCTGTTCAACAAGGCCGGGGCCGACGGCGCGGCGCGCTGGATCGCGCTGCTGACCACCGTCGTGACGCTGGCGGTCTCGGCCGTGCTGGTGGCGACCTTCGATCCGTCCAGCGCCGCCTATCAGTTCGTCGAGCGCTACGTCTGGTTCGTGGGCGCCCAGTACCATATGGGCGTGGACGGGATTTCGATCCTGTTCGTGCTGCTGACCGCCTTCCTGATGCCGATCTGCATCCTCGCCAGCTGGAACACGATCAGGGACCGGGTGGTCGATTACATGATCGCCTTCCTGGTGCTGGAGACGCTGGTCATCGGGGTGTTCACCTCGCTGGACCTGTTCCTGTTCTACATCTTCTTCGAAGGCACCCTGGTGCCGATGTTCATCATCATCGGCGTGTGGGGCGGGGCGAACCGGATCTACGCCTCGTACAAATTCTTCCTCTACACCCTGCTCGGGTCGGTGCTGATGCTACTGGCCATGCTGTGGATGGCGGCGGAGACCGGCACCACCAGCATTCCGGCGCTCAAGGAGTACGCCTTCTCCGCCGAGGCCCAGCCGCTGCTCTGGCTGGCCTTCTTCGCCTCGTTCGCGGTGAAGATGCCGATGTGGCCGGTGCACACCTGGTTGCCCGACGCCCACGTCCAGGCGCCGACGGCGGGCTCGGTCATCCTGGCCGGCATCCTGCTGAAGCTGGGCGGCTACGGCTTCCTGCTGTTCAACCTGCCCATGTTCCCGCAGGCGTCGCAGATGTTCGCGCCGCTGGTCTTCACCCTCTCGGTGATCGCCATCGTCTACACCTCGCTGGTCGCCTTCCGGCAGACGGACATGAAGAAGCTGATCGCCTATTCGTCGGTGGCCCACATGGGCTTCGTGACCATGGGCATCTTCGCCGGCAACGATCAGGGCGTGCAGGGCGCGGTGTTCCAGATGCTGAGCCACGGCCTGATCTCGGGCGCGCTCTTCCTCTGCGTCGGCGTGGTCTACGACCGGATGCACACCCGCGAGATCGCCCTTTACGGCGGTCTGACCGCGCGGATGCCGTGGTTCGCGGCCATCTTCATGCTGTTCACCATGGCCAACGTCGGCCTGCCGGGCACCTCGGGCTTCATAGGCGAGATTCTGACCATGGTCGGCATCTATGAGGTCTCGACCTGGACGGCGCTGTTCGCCGCCTCGGGCGTGATCTTCTCGGCCGTCTATGCGCTGACCCTGTATCGCAACGTCATGTTCGGCGAGATCACCAATCCGGCGATGAAGGCGATCACCGACGTCGACAGGCGCGAACTGCTGATCTTCGCCCCGCTGATCATCGGCACCCTGTGGCTGGGCGTTCAGCCCGGTCTGGTGCTGGATTACACCGCCGCCTCGGTCGAGGCCCTGACGACTGCCTATCGCGCCGCGATCGGCGGGTGAGACGATGATGCCTGATCTTATCTCCGCCCTTCACCTCTCGGCCCCGGAAGCGACCCTCGCGGTCGGCGGTCTGGTGCTGCTGATGCTCGGCGCCTTCATGGGCGAAAAGAGCGTGCGCTTCATCTCGGCCCTGTCGGTCGGCCTGCTGGTCGCCGCGACGGCCGTGGCCGTGACCGGTCCGCTGGGGCAGGCGTTCAACGGCGCCTATGTGGCCGATCCGCTGGCGGTCTACGGCAAGGCCCTGATCTTCCTGTCCAGCGCCGTGGCCATCGTGCTGGGAGACGGCTGGATGCGCCGCGCCAGGATCGCGAAATTCGAATATCCGATCCTGATCGTCCTGGCCTCGGCCGGCATGGGGATGATGGCCTCGTCGGGCGACCTGATCTCCCTCTATGTCGGCATCGAGCTGCATTCGCTGGCCCTCTATGTGCTGGCCGCCTTCCACCGTGACGACCTGAAGGCCTCCGAGGCGGGGCTGAAGTATTTCGTGCTGGGCGCCCTGTCGTCCGGCCTGCTGCTTTACGGCGCCAGCCTGATCTACGGCTTCACCGGCTCGATGCGGTTCGACGAGATCGCCGCCTATGCCGCGGCCAATCAATCGACGGGCCTGATCTTCGGTCTGGTCTTCCTGATCTGCGGACTGGCGTTCAAGGTCTCCGCCGCGCCGTTCCATATGTGGACGCCGGACGTTTATGAGGGCGCGCCGACGCCGGTGGTGGCCCTGTTCGCCACCGCCCCCAAGGTCGCGGCCATGGTGCTGATCGCCCGCACGCTGGAAGGCGCCTTCGCCGGGTCGCACGACCAGTGGGCGCAGGTGCTGATCCTGATCTCGCTGATCTCGTTCGCGGTCGGGGCATTCGGCGGTCTGGTGCAGAAGGACCTGCAGCGGCTGCTGGCCTATTCGTCGATCGCCAACATCGGCTACGCCCTGCTGGGCATCGCCGCCGGCACCACGGCGGGCGTGCAGGCCATGCTGGTGTTCATGACCCTGTACGTCCTCGACCAGTTCGGCTTCTTCGCCATCCTGCTGTCGCTGTCGCGCGGCGGAAAGCCGATCCGCAAGATCGCCGATCTGGCGGGCCTGCGGAAGGACAAGCCTGTGACAGCCATTGCGCTGACCGTGCTGTCGCTGTCGGTGCTGGGCATGCCCCCGCTGGCGGGCTTCTGGGCCAAATTCTATGTCTTCGGCGCGGCCGCCGACGCCGGCTACTGGATGGTCGGCGCGGCCGGCCTGGTGGCCTCGGTCGTGGCGGGCTTCTACTATCTGCGGATCATCAAACTGATGTGGTTCGATCCGACGCCCGAGGGCGTGGGGCCGACGGATGCGTCGCCGGTCGAGGCGAGGACCATCGCCTGGGCCTCGGCGGCCTTCTCCTTCCCGCTGGTGATCGTCGCCATCGGCTGGATCGACCATTTCGCGGGCGTCGCCGCGACCGGTTTCGGAGCCGGGTAGGGGCGGATGCCCGCCGCGCCCATCCTGCTGCTCGACCAGACCGACTCGACCAATGCGGACGCCCGCCGGCGCGCGGACGCGGGCGAGACCGGACCGCTGTGGATCGTCGCGCGGCGCCAGACCGAGGGTCGGGGACGCCGTGGGCGGCAATGGGAAAGCCAGGACGGCAACCTGTTTTCCACCCTGCTGCAATTGACGCGAAAATCTCCCGCCGAGGCGGCGCAGGTGACGTTCGTGGCGGCCCTCGCCATCGCGGACCTGCTGGATGCGTATGCGCCTCCGTCGCTGGTGACGATCAAATGGCCCAATGACGTGATGCTGGCCGGCCAGAAGGCGTCGGGCGTGCTGGTCGAGTCCGGCGCGCATGAGAGCGGCGGGCTGTGGCTGGCGGTCGGGATCGGGGTCAATCTGGCGCATGCGCCGGAGGGGACCGAGCGGCCGGCGACGGCGCTCGTCCACCATCTTCGCGGCGATGTGACCGCGCCGCCGACGGTCGAGGCCGCTGCGGCGAAGCTGGCCGAGGCCTTCGATGTCTGGATGACGCGGTGGGAGACGCTGGGGTTCCAGCCGATCCTGGACGCCTGGCGGGCGCGGACGGTCGGGCTGGACGGCCCCGCCGTGGCCCGGCTGGGCCGTGAGACGGTCGAGGGCACAGCCGAGGGCGTGGCGTCCGACGGCGCGCTGAAATTGAGGTTGGCGGACGGGAGCCTGCGACTGATCTCCGCCGGCGACGTCTTCTTCGGGGAGGCCGCGTGATGCTGCTGGCGATCGAGCAGGGTAATACGAACACGCTGTTCGCCGTCCATGACGGCAGCGACTGGATCGCCCAGTGGCGCACCGCCACCGAGAGCAGCCGCACGGCCGACGAATACGCCGTCTGGCTGAGCCAGCTTCTGGCCATGCATGGACTGGCCATCGCCCAGCTGGACGGCTGCATCATCTCCAGCGTGGTGCCCCAGTCGATCTTCAACCTGCGCAACCTGTCGCGCCGCTATCTGTCGGTGGAGCCGCTGGTGATCGGGGACAATGTAAAGCTGGGCATGACGGCGCGGATCACCAAGCCGAGCGAGGCGGGGGCCGACCGGCTGGTGAACGCCATCGGCGCGCACCTGGTCTATCCAGGCGACCTGATCGTCATCGACAGCGGCACGGCCACCACCTTCGACGTCATCGCCGCCGACGGCGCCTTCGAAGGCGGCGCGATCGCTCCCGGCATCAATCTGAGCCTGCAGGCGCTGCATGAGGCGGCGGCCATGCTGCCGCGCATCGCCATCCAGCGGCCCGACCGGGTGATCGGCAAGGACACCGTCTCCAATATGCAGTCCGGCGTCTTCTGGGGCTATGTCGCCCTGATCGAGGGCATGGTCGCGCGCATCAAGGCGGAATGGGGGAAGCCCATGACCGTGATTGGAACGGGCGGCGTGGCCAGCCTGTTTGAAGGTGCAACTGATTCAATCGACCGGTTCGATCCGGACCTGACTATCCGCGGCCTCCTCGAAATCTGGCGGCGGAACACCATCTAAAGGACCTATGAAAAAGAAAACCAACGACGAACTCGTCTTCCTGCCGCTGGGCGGCTCGGGCGAGATCGGGATGAATCTCAATCTGTACGGCTATGGCCCCGAGGCGAACCGCGAGTGGCTCGTCGTCGATGTGGGCGTGACCTTCGGCGACCTGTCGACGCCCGGCGTCGATGTGATCGTGCCCGACCCCGCCTTCCTGGAAGGCGAGACCATCCGCGGCATCGTGCTGACCCACGCGCACGAGGACCATATCGGCGCCCTGGGCTGGCTGTGGTCGCGCATGAAGGCGCCGCTGTACGCCACGCCGTTTACGGCCTTCCTGATCCGCGAGAAGCTGCGCGAGGCGGGCATTCTCGACCAGGTCAAGCTGATCGAGGTGCCGCTGGGCGGGACGATCGACCTGGGGCCGTTCCAGGTCACGATGGTGACCATGACCCATTCGATCGCCGAGCCGAACGGCCTGGCGATCAGGACGCCGCTGGGCACGGTGCTGCACACCGGCGACTGGAAGATCGACGACGATCCCATCATCGGCGAGGTCACCGACGCCGGCGCCATCACCCGCCTCGGCGACGAGGGCGTGCTGGCGATGGTGTGCGATTCCACCAATGTCTTCGTCGAGGGCTCGGCGGGTTCGGAAGGCGGTGTCCGTAACGCCCTGATCGAACTGATCGGCGGGCTGAAGGGCCGGATCGCGGTCGGCTGTTTCGCCTCGAACGTCGCGCGCATGGACAGCGTCATCCGCGCCGCCGAGGCTGCGGGCCGCCGCGTGTCGCTGGCGGGCCGGTCGATGCACCGGATCACCTCCGCGGCCAAGTCCGTCGGCATGCTGAACGACGTCAAGCCGTTCCTGACCGACGAGGAGGCGCGCGTCTGGCCGGCCGACCAGATCCTGTATCTGTGCACCGGCAGCCAGGGCGAGGCCCGCGCGGCCCTGTCGCGCGTGGCCGAGGGCACCCACCCCTACATCAAGCTCAGCAAGGGCGATCACTGCATCTTCTCGTCGCGGGTCATCCCCGGCAATGAGCTGTCGATCGGCCGTCTGCAGGACAAGCTCGCGGATCGCGGGGTGCGACTCTACACGGAGAAGGACCATCCCGGCATCCACGTCTCGGGCCACCCGTGCCGCGACGAACTGCGCCAGATGTACGCCTGGGCACGGCCGAAGATCGCCGTGCCGACCCACGGCATGCGCCGCCACCTGGCCGAGCACGCCAATCTGGCGAAGGATGTTGGCGTCTCCGAGACGGTGACGCCGCGCAACGGCGACATGGTGCGGCTGGCCCCCGGGCCCGCCACCATCATCGACGAGGTTCCGAGCGGCCGGCTGTACGTCGACGGCGGCCGACTGGTCACCGAACAGGGCGAGGCGCTGCACGAGCGGCGGCACGCCTCGACCAACGGCGTGCTGATCGTCAGCTTCGCGATGGACAAGCGCGGCAAGATCGTCAGCGACATCGACGTGCGCGCCATCGGCCTGCCGGGCGACGCGGAATCGCCGCTGGGCGACGCCCTCGACGATCTGGCGGAACGCGCCGAGGCTGCGGTGATGAAGCTCAAGGGCGCGGCCCTCGAGGACGAGATGGTCATCGAACAGGCCGTCTCGCGCGCCCTCAAGAAGGCCAGCCAGCAGATCTGGGACCGGCGGCCGATCGTCGAGACCATCATTCTGCGGCTGTGACTTAGGCAGTCAGGCCTTTGAACCGAAGGCGGGGCTTCCTATAAGAAGCCGAATCCCCCGCCCAAGGTCCCCCCATGCCCGACGCCCCGCCCGAGTTTCTGTACAAACGCGTCCTGCTGAAGGTCTCGGGCGAAGTCCTCATGGGCGACCAGGCCTATGGCATCGACATGAAGACCGTCGCCGGCGTGGCCCAGGCCGTGGCCGACGTGGCGCGGGAGGGCGTGGAGATCTGCCTCGTCATCGGCGGCGGCAACATCTTCCGCGGACTGAGCAAGGCCGCGGGCGACATGGAACGGGCCACCGCCGACTATATGGGCATGCTGGCCACGGTGATGAACGCCCTCGCCATGCAGGCGGCGCTGGAGAAGATCGGCGTCCAGACCCGGGTGCAGAGCGCCCTGACCATGAACGCCGTGGCCGAGCCCTATGTGCGCCGCCGCGCCCTGCGTCATCTTGAAAAGGGCCGGGTGGTGATCTTCGCTGCCGGCGTCGGCGCGCCGTTCTTCACCACCGACTCCGGCGCCGCGCTGCGGGCCGCCGAAATGGGCTGCGACGCCCTGCTGAAAGGCACCAGCGTCGACGGCGTCTACACCGCAGACCCCAAGAAGGACCCGACCGCCACCCGCTATGAGTCCCTGACCTATCACGATGTGCTGGCCAAGGACCTGAAGGTCATGGACGCCTCGGCCATCGCCCTGATGCGTGACTCGGGCATTCCGATCGTGGTCTTCTCGATCCGCGAGAACAATTCGCTGCGCCGGACGCTGACGGGGGAGGGGACCTTTACGGTCATCTCGTCCAACAAGGCCTCCTGAGCCGCCAAAGACAAGAAAACGCGAGAGAAACGACCATGGCCAAGCCCGATCTGAAAACCTACCGCGAGCGCATGGACAAGTCCGTGGCCGCCCTGAAGGAAGAGTTCAACGGCCTGCGCACGGGCCGCGCCAACGTCGGCCTGCTGGATCCCGTGCAGGTGCAGGCCTACGGCTCCAACGCCCCGCTGAACTCGGTCGCCGCCATCAGCGTGCCGGAGCCGCGCATGATCTCGGTCAATGTCTGGGACAAGTCGATGGTCGGCCCGGTCGAGAAGGCCATCCGCGCCGCCGGTCTGGGGTTGAACCCGATCGTCGATGGTCAGACCCTGCGCATCCCCGTGCCGCCGCTGACCGAGGAACGCCGCAAGGATCTGGCCAAGCTGGCCGGCAAATACACCGAGCAGCAGAAGATCGCCGTCCGCAACGTCCGCCGCGACGCCAATGAGGATCTCAAGAAGGCCGAAAAGGCCGGCGAGATCAGCCAGGACGAGCAGAAGAAGATGGAGACCGAGGTCCAGAAGGACACGGACGCGGCCATCAAGCGCATCGACGAGGCCTTGAGAGCCAAGGAAGTTGAGATCATGCAGGTTTGACGGCGCGAATTGCCGTAGGATACGCCCCGCATGCCCGCCGAACCCCTTCACACCGCGCCGACTGACGGCCCGCGCCCCGGCGATCCGAGGCACGTCGCCCTGATCATGGACGGCAATGGTCGCTGGGCGGAGGCGCGCGGTCTGCCGCGCGCCATGGGCCACCGCGAGGGCGTCCAGGCGCTGAAGCGGACCGTGGAGGCGGCCCCCCGGTTCGGCATCCGCTGCCTGACGGTGTTCGGCTTTTCGACCGAGAACTGGAGCCGGCCGGCTGAAGAAGTCTCGGACCTGATGGGACTGGTCCGCTCCTATGTCACCAGCGATCTGAAGCGGCTGGAGCGCGCGGGCGTGCGGGTCCGGGTGCTGGGCCGCCGGGCGGGGCTGCCCGCCGACATCGTCGCGATCATCGACCGGGCCGAGGCGACCACGGCGCACAATGAAAAATTCCTGCTTCAGGTCGCCTTCAACTACGGCGGCCGGGCGGACATCGTCGATGCGGCCCAGCGCCATGTCGACGCCGTGCTGGCCGGACGCGCCACGGGACGGCTGGACGAGGAGGCGCTGGGTCTGGGCCTGTCCACCGCGGGCGCGCCGCCGGTCGACGTGATCGTGCGCACCTCGGGCGAGCAGCGCCTGTCGAACTTCCTGCTGTGGGAGGCCGCCTACGCCGAGCTGGTCTTTCAGAACGTCCTCTGGCCCGACTATGGCGCCGAGGCGCTGGCCGATGTGATCCAACAATACCGCAACCGGGACCGCCGCTTCGGCGGCCGGGCCGCGCCAGCCGAGGCCGCCGCGCCCGCCCTTGCGGCCGGCTGATGGCGTTCAGGGCCCGCGACATTGGCCTGAGGGCCGCCTCGGCCATCGTGCTGGCCCCCGCCGCGGTTCTGGCCATCTGGGCCGGGGGTCTGTGGTTTCTGGCGCTGATGCTGCTGGCCTGCGCCCTGCTGGCCGTCGAATGGGCGATGATGAGCGCGGCCCGGGCCTGGCGGGTGATGGCGGGGGCGGTCGCGTTCGGCCTCGTCGCCGGGGTGGTGGCGGCGCACGCCGGGCAGCTCTCGCTGGCCCTCGTCATGCTGGTGTTCGGCGCGGTGGCGGCCGGTCTGTTCGCGCGGAACCGCGGGCAGGAAGCGCTCGATGCCGCCTATGGCGTGCTCTATCTCGGCTGGCCGGCCGTGCTGCTGATCTGGCTGCGCGACGTCGACACCGCGAGCGGCCTGGCCTGGACGGTGTCCGCCTTCGCCATCGCCTGGGCGTCGGACATCATGGCCTATCTGGTCGGCAGTCTGGTCGGCGGACCCAAGCTGTGGCCGCGTTTCTCACCCAACAAGACCTGGTCCGGCTTCATCGGCGGGCTCGCGGCCGGCACGGCCGCGGGCGCGGCCTTGGGGACCTTCCTCGATATGGGCATCGGCCCCTGGTGGGGCGCGGCCCTGGGACTGGCGGCGGCCCTGGCCACCATGGCCGGCGACCTGTGGGAGTCGGCGCTCAAGCGTCGCTATGGCGTCAAGGACGCCGGCAAGCTGATCCCCGGCCATGGCGGTCTTCTGGACCGGGTGGACGGACTGATGTTCGCCGTCGTGGTGGTGGCTTGCGGGCGGCTGATCGTCGTCATGACGGGTGGCGCGGCATGATCCGGCGGCGGGTGACAGTGCTGGGCGCCACCGGCTCGGTCGGCTGTTCGACGCTGGACCTGATGGATCAGGCCGAGACCGCCGGGACGGGGGCGTTCGAGGTCGAGGCCCTGACCGGCGGCGCCAATATCGCCCGACTGGCTGAACAGGCGCGGCGCTGGAAGCCGAGGCTGGCCGTCACGGCGGATCCGGCCCGGCTGGACGAACTGCGCGCGGCGCTGGCCGGAACCGGGGTCGAGGCGGCCGCGGGCGACCAGGCGGTGATCGAGGCCGCCGCCCGGCCCGCCGACTGGATCATGGCCGCCATCGTCGGGGCGGCGGGCCTGCGTTCGGCCTGGGCGGCGGCGGCGACCGGCGCGACCCTCGCCCTGGCCAACAAGGAGAGCCTGGTCTGCTGCGGACCGGCCCTGATCGAGCGGGTCAAACGTTCGGGCGGGCGGCTGCTGCCGGTCGATTCCGAGCATTCGGCGATCCATCAGGTCTTTCCGCATGCGGCGCCCGAACAGGTCGCCAGGCTGGTTCTGACGGCCTCGGGGGGGCCTTTCCGCAATTCGCCGATCGCGGCGCTGAAGTCGATTACGCCGGAACAGGCCGTCGCCCACCCGAACTGGAGCATGGGGGCCAAGATATCGGTCGACAGCGCCACCATGGCCAACAAGGGGCTGGAGACGATCGAGGCGGCTTATCTCTTCGACATGCCGGCCGAGCGGATCGGCGTCGTGGTGCACCCGGAGTCCATCGTCCACAGCCTCGTGGAATATGTCGACGGCTCGACCCTGGCCCAGATGGGGCCGCCGGACATGAAGACGCCGATCGCCTACGCCCTGGCCTGGCCCGACCGGCTCGCCTGGAACGCGCCGAGGCTGGACCTCGCGGCCCTCGGTCGGCTGACGTTCGAGGCGCCGGACGACGAGCGTTTCCCGGCCCTGAAACTCGCGCGACAGGCGTTACAGGCGGGCGGGGCCGCGCCCATCGTGTTCAATGCCGCCAACGAGGTTGCGGCCCTGGCCTTCCTTGACCGTCGACTGGGCTTTCTCAATATTGCCGCAGTCGTCGCCGACACCTTGTCGCGCGTGACGGCCTCGGGGGTGGATTCCGGTTCCGACAGCGCCTGCGACGCGGCACTGGCCGTGGATGCGCAGGCGCGAAGGATGGCGGAATCAATCATCCGCGGCATCGCGGCGGCGGCCTGAATGGCGAAGGGACCGATAACGGCATGACGGGCTTCTTCGGTCAGGCGCTGCTCTACATCGTACCCTTCCTGCTGGTGCTGACGTTTATCGTCACCATCCATGAACTCGGCCATTTTCTCGTCGCCCGCGCCTTCGGCGTGAAGGTCGACCGGTTCTCCATCGGCTTCGGCAAGACCATCGTCGCCCGCACCGACAAGCACGGCACCGAGTGGCGGCTGGCCTGGCTGCCGCTGGGCGGCTACGTCAAATTCTCGGGCGACCTGGACGCGTCCAGCGTGCCCGACCAGGCCGGTCTGGCGGAGCTGAGGCAACGGGTGATCGCCGAGAACGGCCCCGGAGCCGAGCGCGACTATTTCCATTTCAAGCCGATCTGGCAGCGGGCGTTGATCGTCGCGGCAGGACCGGCGGCCAATTTCCTGCTGGCCATGGTGCTGTTCACCGTCCTGTTCAGCGTGGTCGGCGAGCAGATCGCGGCCCCGCGTGTCGCCGCCGTCGTGCCCGGCAGTCCGGCCGCGGTCGCGGGCTTCCAGCCACGCGACCTGATCACGGCCGTCAATGGCCGGCCGGTCGAGGAGGGGCTCCAGGTCACCCGCACCGTGATCATGAGCGCCGGGGACCCGGTGCGTTTCACCGTGAACCGGGGCGGACAGATCGTGACTCTGGTGGCGACGCCCGAACGCCTGCTTGTCGAGGACGAACTCGCCGGCCGGGTGCGGATCGCCCGCATCGGGCTGGATATGCAGCCCTTGCCGGAGGATTTCCGTTTCCGGCGTCTGAATCCGGTCGAAGCGGCCGGCAAGGGCGTCGAGACGATCGGAACCACCGTCGGAACGACCGCGACCTACCTCGGGCGCATCTTCAGCGGCAAGGAATCCGGCGACCTGCTGAACGGCCCCCTCGGAATCGCCAAGGCCGCCGGCGGGGTCACCCGTCAGGCTGTGGCGGCGAATCCGGACCCCGGCTACATGGCCGCCAACCTCGCCCTGACGTTTCTTCAGTTCGCCGCCATAGTTTCGATCGGAATTGGCATTGTTAATCTGCTGCCGATTCCGGTTCTGGATGGGGGACATCTGCTGTTCTACGCTTATGAAGCTGTGGCCCGCAGGCCAGTCCCCGCGCGCGTTCAGGAGGTCGGCTACCGGGTCGGTCTTGCTTTGCTGGCGGGATTGATGTTGTTCGCGACCTGGAACGACCTGCAGAAGCTGAGCCTGTTCAAATTCCTCGGCGGGTTCGCATGACGAGCCGACGCCAGCCCCCGATGGTTTCCCGTATGATCCGACAAGATGCGTCCGCCCTCCGTTTCGCCAGGGCCCTGAGCCCCAGCCTGCTGGCCCTTGCGGCCGCCGCAGGACTGGCCGGCCCGGCCATGGCCCAGAGCCAGGCGCCGGCCGCCCCGGTGATCCAGCCGGCGCCGGCCGAGGTCGGCCCGCCAGCACCTGCACAGGCTGCGCCGGTGCAGGACCAGCGGGTCACGATCAACCGCATCCTCGTACGCGGCAACCAGCGTATCGACCAGACCACGGTCCTGTCCTATCTGCCGATCCAGCCGGGCGACGTGGTCGATCCCGCGGTGCTGGACGTCGCCGTGCGCACCCTGACCCGCACCCAGCTGTTCGCCGACGTCCAGCTGGGCGTCCAGCCCAACGGCGACCTGGTTGTCGAGATCGTCGAGAACCCGATCATCAACCAGGTGGTGTTCGAGGGGAACGGCGCGGTCAGCGAGGACAAGCTGCGCGAGGAAGTCACGCTCAAGCCGCGCGGCATCTATACCCGCGCCCGGATCCAGGAAGACGTCGGCAAGATCGTCGAACTGTACCGCCTGTCCGGCCGCATCTCGGCGACCGTCACGCCCAAGATCATCCAGCTGGACCAGAACCGCGTCGACGTGGTGTTCGAGATCAACGAGGGTCCCGAGACCGGCGTGCGGGCCATCACCTTCCTCGGCAACAGCGCCTATTCGGACAGCGACCTGCGCGAGGTCATGGTGACGCAACAGTCGGCCTGGTACCGCCTGTTCACGACCAATGACAACTACGACCCGAACCGTCTGGACTACGACCGCGAGCAACTGCGGAAATTCTACACCAACCGCGGCTACTATGATTTCCGCGTCCTGTCGGCGATCTCCGAACTGACGCCGGACGACAGCGCCTTCGGCATCACCATCACCGTGGACGAAGGCGACCGCTACAATTTCGGAACGGTCGAGGTCGTCACCGAGAACGACCGGCTCAATCCGGACTTCCTGAAGCTGCTGCTGCCGATCCGCACCGGGGACCTGTACGAGAGCGACAAGATCGAGTCTGCCGTCGACGCCCTGACCTTCGCGGCCGGCTCGGCAGGCTATGCCTTCGTGGAGATCGAGCCGACCTATCGCGCCAACCCCGAGACCGACACCGTCGACGTCACCTTCAACGTCAAGGAAGGCCAGCGGGTTTACGTCGACCGGATCAACGTCATCGGCAACACCCGCACCCTGGACAATGTCATCCGTCGCGAGATGATGCTGACCGAGGGCGACGCCTTCAACCGCACCCTGCTGGAGCGTTCGCGCAACAATCTGCGGGCCCTGGGCTTCTTCAAGGACGTCACCGTCGAGGAGGCCCGCGGCACGGCGCCCGACCGCTCGGTGGTCAATGTCACCGTCACGGAACAGCCGACCGGCGAACTCTCCGTCGGCGCCGGCTTCAGTTCGGTCGACTCCTTCGTGGTCAACCTGGGCATCACCGAGCGCAATTTCCGCGGCCGGGGCCAGAACGTCGTCGCCCGCGTGGAATGGGGCTCGCTGCGTCAGCAGGTCGACTTCCGCTTCACCGAGCCCAAATTCCTCGGTCGTGACCTGCGCGCCGGCTTCGACGCCTTCCACTCGCGTTACGACCTCAGCGAATATTCCTCGTACGACTACCGCTCGACCGGCGGCGGCCTGCGACTGTCCTATCCGCTGAACGGCTACACCCTGCTGAGCACCCGCTACTTCCTGAAGAGCGACGAGATCATCGTGCCCCAGGGCTATTGCAGCGGCGGCGGCGGCGGCGGGGCCGCTGCGCTTTGCGACCAGGTCGGTTCGTTCCTGAACTCCTCGGCCGGCTACACCCTGCTGGTCGACCGCCGGAACGACCCGGTGCGACCCACGCGCGGCTGGACGGGGACCCTGCGCCAGGACTTCGCCGGAATCGGCGGCGATGTGAACTACATCAAGTCCGAGGCGGACGTTACGGCCTATTGGGGCATCACCCCGGACTGGGTCGTCACGGCCACGGCCTCGGTGGGCTATATCGCTGGCTGGGGCGGCGATCCGATCCGGATCAACGACCGCTTCTTCAAGGGCGGCAACAGCTTCCGCGGCTTCGAGACCGCCGGCATCGGCCCGCGCGACCTGACGCCCGGCACCAACAACGACGCGCTGGGCGGCAATTTCTACGCCATCGGCACGCTCGAGATGACCGTCCCGAACGGCCTGCCGGAGGAGTATGGCATCCGCACCTCGGTGTTCACCGACGTGGGCACCCTGGGCGTTCTCGATGACCGCTACACCACGACCACCGGCGGCCTGCCGAACACCAATATCGTTGACGAACTGGCCCTGCGGGCCTCGGCCGGCGTCAGCATTCACTGGCGTTCGCCGATGGGCCCGATCCGCTTCGACCTGAGCCAGATCATCGGCCAGCAAGATTACGATAAAACAGAAACGTTCCGCTTCTCGACTTCCACCCAGTTCTAGCGCGGGCGATTTTTCCGCATCAAAGGTTCACGATGAAACTGTTCGCAATCGGCGCTTTCGCCCTCGCGTCACTGGCCGCCGGCTCCGCCGCGGCCCAAGCCGCGGCTCCGACCAACCCGGGCCCGGTCCTGCCCGGCGTCTGTGTCTTCCACAACGAGCGCCTGCTGGCCCAGTCGACCGCCGGCCAGTCCGTTCAGGCCGGCATGCAGCGGCTGGTGACCGAAGTGCAGGGCGAACTCGCCCCGTACGGCGCCAGCCTGCAGACCGAAGCCCAGGCCCTGCAGCAGGGCGGCCAGGCGGCCGACCCGGACGGCTCGCGGATGCGCGCCTGGCAGGCCCGCGCCCAGGAAGCCCAGCAGCTGGAGCAGCGCCGTCAGGCCGAGCTGCAGTACACCCAGCAGATGCAGGTTCGCACGATCGCCCAGTCGGCCGATCCGATCCTGGTCGCCGTCTATCAGGAGCGCGGCTGCGGCCTGCTGCTGGACCGTTCGGCGGTCTACATCTCCAACCCGGCCATGGACGTGACCGACATCGTCATCCAGCGCCTGAACACGGCCCTGCCGTCGATCTCCTTCAACCGTCTCGAAGTGCCGGCCCAACAGCAGCAGTAAGGCCGCCATGCCCGATCCGCGCTTCTTCGACAGCCTGCCGGCGCTGAGCGTCGCAGAGCTGGCCGAACGGATCGGTGGCGACGTCATGCGGGGCGGAGACCGGCAGGTTTCCGCCGTCGCACCCCTCGGGTCCGCCGGGGCCGGGGACGTCGCCTTTCTCGGGGATCGCAAATTCATCGCCGCCCTGGGCCAGACCCGGGCCGGGTGCGTGATCCTGCCCGCCGCCTCGCTCGAGGCCGCGCCCGCAGACGCCGCCATCATCGTTTCCGATGAGCCGCAGGCCGCCTGGGCGCGGGCGTCGACGTCCCTTCACCGGCCTGTCCCTCTCCTGGAGACCAGCCGCGAGGACGCGGCCGAGGACGACACCGTCGTGTTCGAGCCCGGGGTGGTCGTCGGCGCCGGCGCCCGCATCGGCCGGGGCACGCGCATCGGCGCCAACAGCGTCATCGGACCCGGCGTCCAGATCGGCCGCGACTGCGTCATCGGCTATAATGTCAGCGTCGGATTCGCCCTGATCGGGGACCGTGTGCGCCTGCTGTCGGGCGTTCGCATCGGCGAGGCCGGGTTCGGCGCGGCGCGCTCAAAGACCGGCCCCGTCGATGTGCCCCAACTGGGCCGGGTGATCCTGCAGGACGGCGTCACGGTCGGCGCCAACTCCTGCATCGACCGCGGAGCCTACGATGACACGGTCGTCGGCGAGAACACCAAGATCGATAATCTGGTCATGATCGCCCACAACTGCGTCATCGGCCGGAATTGCCTGATGGCGGCGCACACCGGCATTTCGGGCTCCTGCATCGTCGGGGACAACGTCATCTTCGGCGGCCAGGCGGGCATCGGCGACCATATCAAAATTGGCGAGGGCGCCCGCGTCGCGGGCGGGGCCGGGGTTCTGGCCGATATTCCGGCCGGCGAGACCTGGTCCGGCTATCCGGCCAAACCGATCCGACAGTCCTTGCGCGAAGCGGTCTGGCTCGCCAAACAGGCGACAGGAAAGGCGCGCACCTAGCGTCGACGGCGAGGAAGGCCGCAGGATGAGCGACGACGGCAAGATCGACTACGCCGAGGTGATGCGCAGGCTGCCGCACCGCTATCCCTTCCTGCTGGTCGACAAGGCCGAGGACTTCGTTCCCAACACCTCGATCACCGGCATCAAGAACGTCACTCACAACGAGCCGTATTTCCCGGGGCATTTCCCGATCGATCCGGTCATGCCCGGGGTGATGATCATCGAGGCCATGGCCCAGACGGGCGCCCTGCTGATGTCCAAGTCCATGGACGTCACGGTCGAGGGCAAGATCATCATGTTCATGTCGATCGACGGCGTGCGTTTCCGCAAGCCGGCGCGGCCGGGCGACCAGTTGCGGATGCAGGTGTCGGTGACGAAGATTCGCGGCGACATCTTCAAATTCCGCGGCGAGACCTTCATCGACGGCAAACTGGCGTCGGAGGCTGATTTTGCGGCCATGATGGTCACCGTCGACAAGTCGGCCGCGTCGTGAGCCGAATCCACGCCACGGCGGTCGTCGACGCCGGCGCGCAGCTGGCGGACGGGGTCGAGATCGGCCCGTGGAGCGTGGTCGGTCCGGGCGTGATCCTGGCGGAAGACGTGCGTCTGGCCAGCCATGTGGTGATCCAGCAGGACACGATGGTCGGCGCCCGTACGGTCATCCATCCCTTTTCGGTCATCGGCGGCGATCCCCAGCACGGGGGCTACAAGGGCGAACCCGTCCGGCTGGAGATCGGCAGCGACAACCTGGTGCGCGAACACTGCACCTTCAACCGGGGCACGCCGGGCGACCGCAAGCTGACGACCATCGGCGACCACTGCCTGTTCATGACCGGGGCCCATGTCGGTCACGACGCGGTCGTCGGCGATCACGTCACCTTCGCCAACCACGCCACCCTGGGCGGGCATTCGCGGGTCGGCAGCCGGGTCTTCCTCGGCGGGCTGTGCGCGGTGCACCAGTTCGGCCGGGTCGGCCAGGGCGCGATCGTCGGCGGGCTGGCGGCGGTGACGCGAGACGTCATCCCCTATGGCTCGGCCTGGGGCAATCACGCACAGCTGCACGGGCTCAATCTGATCGGCCTCAAGCGCAAGGGCTACGACAAGACCGCCATCCGCCGTCTGCTGGCCGCCTACCGGGACCTGTTCGAGGGCGCGGGGACGTTCGCCGGGCGCCTGGACGCCGTCGAAGCCGGCTATGCCGACCTGCCCGAAATCATGGAGATCGTCGCCTTCATTCGCGAGGACGGCAAACGTCCCCTTTGTCTGCCGGGCGAGTGAGACTCGCGTGAGCAAGCTGGGTCTGATCGCGGGGGGCGGGGCCTTGCCGGTGTCGGTGGCGGCGCGATGCGAGGCCGAGGGCCGGCCGGTGTTTCTGGTGCGGCTGGCCGGGTTCGCCGACGCGCATCTGGTCCGCTATCCCGGTATCGACGCGGGAATGGCCGAGTTCGGCAAGATTCTGTCGGCCTTGAAGAAGGCCGGCTGCACCGCCGTGTGTTTTGCGGGCACGGTCAGCCGTCCGGATTTCAAGACCCTGAAGCCTGATCTGAGGGGCGCGGCCCTGTTGCCGGGCATCATCGCAGCGGCGACGAAGGGCGACGACGCCCTGTTGCGCAAGGTCCTGTCCGTGTTCGAGGCCGAGGGCTACGCCATCGAGGGCGCCGACGACATCCTGGGCGGCGAGACCCTGCCGGGCGGAGCCCTGGGGGCCGTCCAGCCGACCGGACCGCAGCTGTCAGACCTGAGGAAAGCCCTGTACGTCGCGGAAAAGGCCGGTGAACTTGATATCGGCCAGGGCGCCGTCGTTTGCGACGGGCTGGTGCTGGCGGTTGAGGCCCAGGAGGGCACGGACGCCATGCTGGCCCGCGTCGCGAGCCTGCCCGCCGACCTCCGGGGCTCGGCGGCGGATCGCAAGGGGGTGCTCGGCAAGGCGCCCAAGCCGATCCAGGACCTGCGGGTGGACATGCCGGTGATCGGCGCGAGGACGATCGAGATGGCCGCCGCGGCGGGACTGGCCGGAGTCGGCGGCGTGGCCGGCAAGCTGATCCTGATCGATCAGGCCGGGCTGATCGAGACCGCCGATCGGCTGGGACTGTTCGTCTGGGGCGAGGCGGCCGGAACCGCGCCATGAGCCGGCCGCTGAAGATCATGCTGGTCGCCGCCGAAGCCTCGGGCGACGCGCTCGGGGCGGGGCTGGCCGGGGCGCTGAGGGCGCGGCTGGGGGCGGAAGTGACCTTCGTCGGCGTCGGCGGGCCGAGGATGGCCGAACTGGGGGTCCAGAGCCCGTTCGACATCGCCGAACTGTCGGTGCTGGGCTGGATCGAGGGCCTGAAGGCCTACGGGATCGTCAAGCGGCGGGTCGCCGACACGGTCGCGCTGGGCGTGGCCGAGAAGCCCGACGCCGTGGTGCTGATCGACAGCTGGGGCTTCACCATCCGGGTGGCCAAGGCCCTGCGGATCGCCCTGCCGGACGTGCCGCTGATCAAATATGTCGGGCCCCAGGTCTGGGCCTCGCGGCCGGGACGGGCCAAGACGCTGGCCGCGGCGGTGGACCATCTTCTGGCCCTATACGCCTTCGACGCGCCGTGGTTCGAGCGGGAGGGGCTTCCGACGACGGTTGTCGGGTCGCAGGCGCTGCACATCGACATGAGCGGCGCCGATCCGGCCGCCTTCCGCGCGGAGCGGGGCATCGCGGCCGGGGCGCCCCTGCTGGTCGTCCTGCCCGGCAGCCGGCCGTCCGAGATCCGTCTGATGACGCCCGTCTATGAAGCCGCGATCGCCCGGCTGAAGGCCGCCGATCCGACGCTGCAGATCGCCGTGGTCGCCGCCGGCACCGTCGCGGCGGATGTCACGGCGCGCGTCGCGACCTGGCCGTTCCGGGCCCATGTGGTGGGCGAGGACCAGAAATACGCCGCCATGCGGGCCGCCACCGTCGCCCTGGCCACCAGCGGCACCGTCTCGACGGAACTGGCCCTCGCCGGAGCGCCGATGGTGATCGCCTACCGCTTCCAGCCGCTCAGCTATGCGATCATGAAGCCGTTCTTCACGGGCCAATACGCCACCCTGTTCAACCACGCGGCGGGCGAGGAGATCGCCCGCGAGCTGATCCAGAACGACGCCACGCCCGAAAAGGTCGCGGCTGAGGTGGGGCGGTTGCTCGGCGATCCGGAGGCGCGGCGGGCGCAGGCCGGGCGGCAGACGGCGGCGCTGGACCTGATGGGCCGCGAGGGACGCGACCCGTCGGAGATCGCGGCGGACGCCGTCTTGCGTGTGATTGCGAGCAAGGCCGGCCGGTAGCCGAACCGGTCTGACGGGCGCCGCCCAGCGCGCGGTCGCGGCTTTTCAGGGAAAGATCACATCTTGCTCATGCCGCTCACCAGAGCGGCGACTAACAGGCGGCCTTCTCCACAGGAGCGCAAAGGACCGACATGACCAGCAACACCGACGGCGCACGAGGCGGGATTCCATGGAGACTGGTGGGCTGGGGGGGAGTGGCCCTGATCCTGCTGCTTCCGCTGGTGACCGGCGCGCCCTGGACCCTGTTCGACTATATTGTGGCGGGGGCGCTGCTCGGCGGCGCCGGACTGGTTCTGGAACTGGCGGTGCGGGCGTCGGGCAGTCTCGCCTATCGCGCCGGCGCCGGCCTGGCGGTCGCGGCCGCCTTCCTGCTGGTCTGGGTCAACGGAGCCGTCGGCTTCCTCGGGGATGAAGGCAATCCCGCAAACCTGATGTTCGCCGGGGTGATCGCGATCGCCGTCCTCGGGTCGGTGATCGCCGGCTTCAAGGCGAAGGGCATGGCCGGCGCCATGTTCGCGGCCGCGGCGGCCCAGGTATCCGTCGGGGTGATCGCCCTGGCCCTGGGATGGAGCTCACCCGGCAATGCCGGCCTCTATGAGGTCGTCATGGGGACGAGCGTCTTCAGCGCCCTGTGGCTCCTGTCCGGCGGACTGTTCCGGAAGGCGGCGGAGGCTGCCGGCCCCGCGTAGATCGACCCATCAAGAAAAAGCGCCGGGGCCCGGGCCCCGGCGTTTCGGTCTTGTGGGCCGCCGTCAGACGGCTGCGCCTGCCCGATCCGACGGGGCCTTTCAGCCCCGCGACTGGATCGGCACGTAGTCGCGTTCGGTCGGGCCGGTGTAGAGCTGGCGCGGGCGGCCGATCTTCTGGGTCGGGTCGCCGATCATTTCCTGCCACTGGGCAATCCAGCCCACGGTGCGGGCCAGCGAGAACAGCACGGTGAACATCGAGGTCGGGAAGCCCATCGCCGACAGGGTGATGCCCGAATAGAAGTCGACGTTCGGGAACAGCTTGCGCTCGATGAAATATTCGTCCGACAGCGCGATCCGCTCCAGCTCCTTGGCGACCTGGAACAGGGGGTCGTTGGGATCGCCGACGGCGGCCAGCACCTCGTCGGCGCTCTCCTTCATCACCTTGGCGCGCGGGTCGTAGTTTTTGTACACGCGGTGGCCGAAGCCCATCAGCTTGTACTTCTTGTCCTTCACGCCCTGGATGAACTCGGGGATCTTGTCCGGGGTGCCGATCTCCTTGAGCATGTTCAGCGCCTCTTCATTGGCGCCCCCGTGCGACGGGCCCCACAGGCAGGCGATGCCGGCGGCGATACAGGCGAACGGATTGGCGCCCGAGGAGCCGGCGAGGCGAACGGTCGAGGTCGAGGCGTTCTGCTCGTGGTCGGCGTGCAGGATGAAGATGCGGTCCATGGCCCGGGCCAGCACCGGATTGACCACATAGTCCTCGGCCGGAACGGCGAAACACATGCGCAGGAAATTCTCGGCGTAGTTCAGGTCGTTGCGAGGCGACACGAAGGGCTGGCCGATCGAATATTTGAACGCGCGCGCCGCGATGGTCGGCATCTTGGCGATCAGGCGTATGGCCGAGATGTTGCGCTGGACCGGATCATGGATGTCGAGACTGTCGTGATAGAAGGCCGACAGGGCCCCGACGGTCCCGACCATGATCGACATCGGGTGGGCGTCGCGGCGGAAGCCCTCGAAGAAGCGGTCGAACTGGGCATGCAGCATGGTGTGCATGGTGATGCTGCGTTCGAAGGCCTCGTACTGGGCGGCCGTCGGGAGTTCGCCGTGCAGCAGCAGGTGGCAGACCTCGATGAAGTTTGACTTCGACGCCAGCTGATCGATCGGATAGCCGCGGTGCAGCAGGGTGCCGACCTCGCCGTCGATAAAGGTCAGCGCGCTTTCGCACGCCGCCGTGGAGGTGAAACCCGGATCGTAGGTGAAGGCGTCCGTGGCCGCATAGAGCTTGCGGATGTCGATCACATCGGGGCCGGTCGAGCCCGAGAGGACCGGGAGTTCGACGCTCTTGTCGCCGTAGGTCAGCGTGGCCGTACCGGCGGTCTTGGCTTGTTCAGTCATGTCAGCCCCATGGTGAAGGCGCGGGGTCCGGCGGAAGGTGTCGGGTCGCGGTCCGTGTATGAATGTCAGATAGTCTGTTGCAGCGCATCATCCAAGCGCCCGAGGCTTTCTTCGCGTCCGAGCGCGGCCAGGGTCTTGGCGATGTCGGGGGAGACGCCGTCTCCCGTCAGGGCGGCGCGGACGGCCGGGCCGATCTTGCCGAAGCCGACGGCCTCTTCATCGGCGAAGACCTTCAGCTCGGCCTCGAGGGCGAAGACGTCCCAGCTGGCGAACAGTTTGAGCCGGTCGCGCAGGCGGCCGATGCGTTCGCCTGATTCGCCGGTCAGCATCGGCAGGGCCTTCTCATAGATGGCCAGGGGGCGGACCTTGAGGGCGAAGGCGGTCTGGTCGGCCAGTTCCAGCACGGTTTTCGCGCGGTCCTTGATGAAGGGCATGGCGCGAAGCAGCCGGGCCTCGTCGTCGGGACGGAGGGCGTGGCCGCGGGCCAGGTGGACGTCCAGCGTCATCTTGGCCAGGCGGTCGTCGTCGGCGAGGCGGATCCAGTGGGCGTTGACGTGGGCGAGCTTGTCGAAGTCCAGCCGCGCGGGGGCCTTGCCCACGCCGGCGAGGTCGAACCATTCCAGGGCCTGGGCGTCGTTGAACAGTTCGTCGTCGCCATGGGCCCAGCCCAGCCGGGCCAGATAGTTGCGCATGGCCTCGGGCAGATAGCCCATCTCGGCGTATTCGTGCACGGCCTGCGCCCCGTGCCGTTTGGACAGTTTGGCGCCGTCCGGACCGTGGATCAGCGGGATGTGGGCGAAGCTGGGGCGGGTCCAGCCGAGAGCGTCATAGATCAGGCTCTGGCGGGCGGCGTTGTTCAGGTGGTCGTCGCCGCGGATCACATGGGTGACGCCCATGTCGTGGTCGTCGACCACCACGGCGAGATTGTAGGTCGGCGCCCCGTCGCTGCGGAGCAGGACCAGATCGTCGAGGTCGTCATTGGCCCAGCTGACCGTCCCCTGGACCTCGTCCTCGACCGTGACGTTGCCGGGCAGGGGGCGGCGGAAGCGCACCACATGGGGCTGATCCAGGTCATCGACCGTGGGCGCGCGGTCGCGCCAGGGCGATTCGAAGGTCCGGCGCTCGGCCTTGGCCAGATCGCGCAGGCGGCCGGTCTCCTCGGCCGAGGTGAAGTCGCGATAGGCGCCGCCGCGCTCCAGCAGCTCATTGACCACTTCCCGGTGGCGGTCGGCGCGGCTGTACTGGAACACCGGCTCCTCGTCGGCGAACAGCTCCAGCCAGCTCAGGCCGTCGAAAATGGCCTTGACGGCTTCGTCCGTGGACCGCTCGCGGTCGGTGTCCTCGACCCGGACAAGAAACTTCCCGTTGCGTCCCTTGGCATACAAATAGTTGAAAAGCGCCGTTCGGGCGCCCCCTATGTGCAGGGAACCCGTGGGCGAAGGGGCGAAACGCGTGACGACGGCGGGCTTGGGGTCGGAGGGGGAGGTCATGGCGGGCGTTATAGCGCCGGCGCCGGCGAATCCCAGCCTCGGCGCACGGGCGGCGGATTTCCTGCGCGCGCAGGTCGCCGACCAGACGCTGCGCTGGCGCTTGTGGGCGCCGGTGGCGTTCGGCGGCGGCTGCGCCGTGTATTTCGCGCTGAAGACCGAACCGCCGGCGTGGCCGTTGATCGTCGGCGCCGGTCTGGCGGCCGGACTGTGGTTGGGCGCGCGCCGGATGGCGCTGGCGCGGGCCTGGACGCTGGGCCTGATGCTGCTGGCCTGTTTCGCTCTCGGGATCGCGGTGGCCAAGGCGCGGACCGACGCGGTGGCGGCTCCGATCGCGCCGGCGATGGCCGAGCCGACGGTGGTCGAGGGCTGGGTCATTGATGTCGACAGTCCGGGCGCGGCCGGTCCGCGGGTGGTGATCGCTCCAGTGCGCGTCCGGGGCCTCGCGCCGGAAGAGACGCCGGTTCGCCTGCGGGCCACGGTGCGCGGCGCGGCGCCCGAACCGGGGGAGGCGGTGCGGCTGTTCGCCCTGATCAATCCACCGCCGGCGCCGGCCAGCCCCGGGGCCTATGACTTCGGCCGCAATGCATATTTCCAGAGCCTGGGCGGGGTGGCCTTTTCGCTCGCCGAGACCCGGCCGGCGTATCTGTCGCCGCCGCCGTGGAGCGTGCGGGCGGCCATGGCGGTCAACGGCCTGCGCTATGATCTGGCCCGGCGGATCGTGGGGCGGCTCGGGGAGCGGACAGGCGGCGTGGCCGCGGCCATGACCACCGGCCATGAGGCCTGGCTGGACCCGGCGCAGGTCGATGTCATGCGCGATTCCGGTCTGGCGCACATCCTGTCGATCTCGGGCCTGCATATGGCGGTGGTCGGCGGCTTCAGCTTCTTTCTGGTGCGATTGCTGGTCGCGGCCTGGCCATGGCTGGCGTTGCGGGTCTCCGGCAAGAAGGTTGCGGCCTGGGCCGGCCTGGGAGCGGTCGGAACCTATCTGATCATTTCCGGCTCGCCCGCGCCGGCCGAGCGGGCGGCGATCACCGCCTCGATCGCCTTCCTGGCCATACTGCTGGATCGACAGGCCATCACCATGCATGCGCTGGCGGTGGCGGCCTTCGTGGTCCTGCTGTTCCAGCCCGAGGCCATCGTCACGCCCGGCTTCCAGATGTCGTTCGCGGCGACGGCCGCGCTGGTGGCCCTGGTCGAGGCCTGGCCCGTTCGGCCGCGCGAGATTTCCGCGCCATGGCCGATCCTGCTCGTGCAGCGCGTCGGCGCCTGGCTGGGCATCGCCGTCATGGCCAGTCTGGTGGCGGGGGCGGCGACCGGGCCGTTCGCCCTGCAGCATTTCAACCGCACCGCCATGTACGGGCTGGGCGCCAATCTGGCGACCGCGCCCCTGTCGGACTTCGTGATCATGCCGGCCCTGGCGCTCGGGGCCCTGCTGGAGCCGCTGGGGCTGGGCGCGCCCTTCCTGTGGCTGGCCGGGCAGGGGATCGGATTGATGCTGGCGATCGGCGAGTGGACGGCGGGCCTGCCGGGCGCGGTCAGGACGGTGGCCAGCGCGCCGGACTTCGTCCTGCCGATCGCCTTCCTCGGCGTGCTGTTCTGCTGCCTGTTGCGGGGACCGCTGCGGTGGCTGGGCCTGCCGTTTGCGGCGGCCGTGATGCTGTGGCCGCGCGACCCGACGCCCGACATCTGGATCGGCGACGGCGGGAGCCAGGCGGCCTTTGTCGAAAGCAGCCAGGCCGCGGTGGTGCGAACCGGCGTGCGCCAGTTCGCTGTCGACGTCTGGTCGCGGCGCCGGGGCGTGGCGCCGGTCGGTCGACCCGCGGAGGGCTGGATCTGCACCCGGTTCTCATGCGCCCCGATGGACTCGGACGCCGGGCCGCTGGCGATGTGGTGGGGCAATCGCGCGCCGACGCCGCAGGAGGTCGACGCCCTGTGCCGCGCGGCGCCGGTGGTCAGCGTACGGGCCGCCTTGGCCGTTCTGCCGCCGTCGTGCGACGGGCGGCTGGTGCTGGACGGCGCGGACTACGCCCGCGGCGGAGCGGTCGAGCTGTGGCGCGACGGGCCCGCGTCTGCCAGCCGCTGGCGCGCGGTCTGGGCGGCGGAGGTGCGCGGCGACCGGCCGTGGTCCCGTCCCTGATAACGACTGCGTCGTTTCGGGGATGACAATTGACGCACCACTGACTTGTCACCCCGGCCGTAGCGAAGCGAAGAGCTGGGGCGGGATCAGTGATAGCGGCGGATGAGGCCGACCAGCTTGCCCTGAACCTCGACCTGATCGGGGCCGAAGATACGGGTTTCGTAGTTGCGGTTGGCAGGCTCCAGCGCGATCGAGCCGCCCTTCTTGCGCAGACGCTTGAGCGTGGCTTCCTCGCCCTCGACCAGGGCCACGACGATCTCGCCCGAAGTGGCGGTGTCGGTCGATTTGATGATCACCAGATCGCCGTTGAGGATGCCGGCCTCGATCATCGAATCGCCCTCGATCTCGAGCATGTAATGCTCGCCCGCGCCCAGCATGGCCTCGGGCACCGGATAGCGGGCCGTTTCGTGCTCGATGGCGGCGATGGGCGTGCCGGCGGCGATCTTGCCCATCAGGGACAGTTCGCGGGTGTCGTTGGCCGCCTCGGCGACCTGGGGGCGACCGCCGCCCTCGATGACCGAAGGGGCGAAGCCCGCCCGGCCGCGCGGCGCGCCCGCCGTGGCCTGGTCCGGCATCTTGACCACCTCCAGCGCCCGGGCCCGGTGCGCCAGACGGCGGATGAAACCGCGCTCCTCCAGCGCCGTGATCAGCCGGTGGATGCCCGATTTGGACGCCAGATCGAGCGCCTCCTTCATCTCGTCGAACGAGGGGGAGACGCCGGTCTCCTTGATCCGTTCGTGGATGAACATCAGGAGTTCGTGCTGTTTGCGCGTGAGCATGGAGGTCCTCGAGGCGAATCCCGTTCTGAGAAACGTAGCGGAACAAACCGCAAACGTCCACAAGGTGTTCCTGTGCTGTTCCGGTTAAGGTCCCGTTACCGGAGCAGCGCCCGTGTCGCCGCCTCCACATCCGCCTGACGCATCAGGCTCTCTCCGACCAGCACCGCCTGGGCATGGGCGTCGGACACCCGCTGGACGTCGTCCGGCGTGAAGATGCCGCTCTCGGCGACCAGCAGGGCGCGGACGGGGCTGAGGATGGCGAGGCGTTCCGTGACGGCGAGGTCGACCTCGAAGGTCCGCAGGGAGCGGTTGTTGATCCCCACCAGATCGCCGCCCAGCTGGCAGGCGCGGGCCATCTCGGCCTCGTCGTGGGTCTCGATCAGGGCGTCCATGCCGAACCGCTCCGCCTCGGCCAGCAGGTCGGCGGCGAGGACGTCATCGATCATGGCCAGGATGATCAGGATGCAGTCGGCGCCGAGGGCCCGGCTCTCGGCCACCTGCCAGGGATCGACGAGGAAGTCCTTGCGCAGGCAGGGCAGGGCGACGGCGTCGCGGGCGGCGGCGAGGAAGGCGTCGTCGCCCTGGAAGCTGGGGCCGTCGGTCAGGACCGACAGACACTGGGCCCCGCCGCGCTCATAGGCCCGGGCGAGGGCAGGCGGGTCGAAGTCGGCGCGGATCAGGCCCTTGGACGGACTGGCCTTCTTGATCTCGGCGATCAGGGCGGGACGGCCGGTGTTTTCGACATGGCGTTCGAGGGCGGCGCGGAAGCCGCGCGGGGGCGAGGCGGCGCGCGCCAGCGACTCGACCGCATCCTGCGAGGTTGCGGCCTTGCGGGCGTCCACGTCGATGCGTTTGTAGGCGGCGATGCCGGCGAGGACGTCGCTCACGCCGGCTCTTCTTCAATGACAGTGTTGGTGGCCTCGACCAGATCGGCGAGGGCCTTGGCTGCGCGGCCGTCGTCGATGACGGCGGCGGCCTGTGCCGCGCCCTCGGCCAGATCGGCGGCGCGGTCGGCGACGACCAGGGCGGCGGCGGCGTTGAGCAGGACGATGTCGCGATAGGGGCCTTTGGCGCCGTCCAGCAGGGCGCGCAGGGCCATGGCGTTCTCTTCCGCGTCGCCGCCGCGGAGGGAGTCCAGATCGGCGCGGGGCAGGCCGGCGTCTTCCGGCGTGACGGTGAAGCGGCGGACGGCGCCGTCCTTCCATTCCGCCACCTCGGTCTCGCCCGTGGTGGTCAGTTCGTCGAGGCCCTGGCCGTGGACGGTCCAGGCGCGGGTGGCGCCGAGCCGGCCCAGAACCTCGGCCAGCGGCTCGAGCAGGCGCGGGTCATAGACGCCCATGACCTGCCGTTTGGCGCCGGCCGGATTGGACAGGGGCCCCAGCAGGTTGAACACGGTGCGGAAACCGATCTCGGCGCGGACCGGTCCGACGTGGCGCATGGCGCCGTGGTAGGCGGGGGCGAACAGGAAGGCGATGCCGGCCTCGTCCAGCGAGCGGCGCTGTTGCGCCGGACTGGCCTGAAGGTTGACGCCCAGCACCGACAGGACGTCCGACGAGCCGGATTTGGAGCTCATGGCCCGGTTGCCGTGTTTGGCGACCTTCAGGCCCGCGCCGGCCAGAACGAGGGCGGCGGCGGTCGAGATGTTGAAGGTGTGCTGGCCGTCGCCGCCGGTGCCGCAGGTGTCGATGGCGTCATAGGGGTGGTCGAGCGTTCGGGCCGCTTCGCGCATGGCCGTGGCGAAGGCGGCGATCTCCTCGACCGTCTCGCCGCGGATGCGCAGGGCGGTCACTGCGGCGGCGATCTGGGCCGGAGTCGGCTCGCCGCGCAGGCAGGCGGCGAAGAAGGCGTGGGCCTCGTCCGCCGACAGGATGCGGCCGTCGACCAGTTTGGCCAGCAGGGGTTTGAAGGTATCGGCCATCTCAGACCATCGCCCGGCGCTTGACGTTGGCGAGGTCGAGGAAGTTGGCGAGCAGATCGTGACCGTGTTCGGTGGCGATGGACTCCGGGTGGAACTGGACGCCGTGGATCGGGCGGGTCCTGTGGGCCAGACCCATGATCTCGCCGTCGGCGGTCCAGGCGGTGACCTCGAGCACATCGGGCAGGGTGTCGCGGCGGACGGCCAGCGAATGATAGCGGGTGGCGGTGAAGGGCGAGGGCAGGCCCTTGAAGACGCTGCGGCCCTCGTGCTCGATCGGCGAGGTCTTGCCGTGCATCAGGGCCTTGGCGCGGATGACCTCGCCGCCGAAGGCCTGGCCCATGGCCTGATGGCCCAGGCAAACGCCGAAGATCGGCATGTCCGGCGGGGCGGTGTCGAGCATGGCCAGGCAGATCCCGGCCTCGTTGGGCGTGCAGGGACCCGGGGACAGCAGCACCGCCTCGGGCTTGAGGGCCCAGGCCTCGGCGGCGGTCAGGTCGTCATTGCGCACGACACGCGTCTCCGCGCCCAGCTCCGCGAGGTAGTGGACGAGGTTCCAGGTGAAGCTGTCGTAGTTGTCGACGACGAGGATCATGGTCCGGCTTCTAGGGGCTGGACGGGGCCGCGCCAAGCGGATGTGACGGTAAGTCCCTGTTAACCGAACCCGCCCGAACCTGCCTCGTCTGTCCGGGGGAGTTCCATGGCGCACACCAGCATCACCAGGGCGCGCACGTTGTTGACGCCGTCGACGTCGCGGCCCAGCCCGTACGCCGCCCTCGGCGCGGCGGCTCTGGCGGCGATGGCGGCTGTGCTGATGGCCGGGGTCATGGTGTTGGGGCCGGGCGTGCGGTTCGACGAGCCCGCGGTCACCGCCCAGCCCTAGCGGTTGCCGAACGGATAGCGCCAGGCGTCCTCCGCGGCGCGCATGGGGGCGCGGGCCTTGGCGAGGGTTTCCGCATATTCCGCAGCCGGGTCGCTGTCGGCGACGACGCCGGCTCCCGCCTGGACATGGATCCTGCCGTCGGCGAACAGGGCGGTCCTGAGCACGATGCAGATGTCGGCCTCGCCGCTCGCCGAGATATAGCCCACGCCGCCTCCGTAGCCGACGCCGCGCTTTTCGCTCTCCAGCTCGTCGATGATCTCCATGGCCCGCACCTTGGGGGCGCCCGACAGGGTGCCGGCGGGCAGGGCGGCCAGCAGGGTGTCGACAGCGTCGAGGTCGGGATGGGCGACGCCCTGGACCTCGGAGACGATGTGCATGACCGAGCTGTAGCGTTCGACCCGGAAGCTCTCGATCACCTCGACCGTGCCGGGGGCGGCGACGCGGCCGACGTCGTTGCGGCCGAGGTCGAGCAACATCAGATGCTCGGCGCGCTCCTTGGGATCGGCCAGAAGTTCGGCCTCCAGCGCCCGGTCGGCCTCGGGCGTCTCGCCGCGTGGACGGGTCCCGGCGAGCGGGCGGATGGTGACGCGGCCGTCCTTCAGCCGGACGAGGATTTCGGGGCTGGAGCCGGCCAGCTGGAAGTCGCCGAAGTCGAGGTAGAACAGATAGGGCGAGGGGTTCCGCCGCCGGAGCGAGCGGTAGAAGGCGAACGGATCGGTGGCCCAGGGCGCGGCGAACCGGTGGCTGAGCACGACCTGAAAGATGTCGCCGGCGGCGATATAGTCCTTGGCCCGGGCGACCATGGCCGCGAAGTCGGCCTCCCCGACCGGTGAGTGGAACGGCGCGACGGCCGTCTCGACGGGGGCGGGCAGGGCGGGCAGGGGCGTCCGCAGGTCGGCCTCGAACCGGTCAAGCCGGGCGACGGCCGCGTCAAAGACCTGTCGGGGGCCGAGCCCGCTATCGGGATATGAGGCCGAGACCAGCACGATCTCGTGGCTGACGGAATCGAAGATGGCGACCAGCGCCGGCCGGGTCAGGACCGCGTCGGGGAGGTCCAGCGGGTCGGGATTGGGGGCCCCCAGCGGCTCGAGCAGCCGCACCATGTCATAGCCGAAGACGCCGAACAGGCCGGCGGCCATGGGCGGCAGGCCGGCCGGCAGGTCGAACCGCGACGTCGCCATCAGGGCGCGCAGGGAGGTCAGGGCGTCGGCGGCTTCAGGTTCGAACCGGTCGGCGGCGATGTCCGCGCCCCGCGCCAGCTCGGCCGCGCCGCCCCGACAGCGCCAGACCACGTCGGGCTCGCGGGTGATGATCGAATAGCGGCCGTTGACGGCCCCGCCCTCGACCGATTCCAGCAGGAAGGCGTGGGCGCGGCCGTGCCCGACCTTGAGGAAGGCCGAGACCGGCGTCTCAAGGTCATCCACCAGCCGGCGGATGACGACCTGCGGCCGGCCCTGCGACCAGCCGCGCTCGAATTCGGCGAAGCCGCCTTCGCCGCCGGCCGTCATTGCGCCGGCGGGGCGCCCGGCGAGGCGGGG
>NZ_BSOY01000005.1 GCF_030160755.1 Brevundimonas denitrificans
GGCCCGCGCCTCGCCGAGGTCGCGCGAGGCGTCCACGGCCGAGGCCGGCTTGACCGCGTCGATCAGGGCTTCGGTCACGGTCAGGCGCTCGCCCCGCGCGGGGGCGGTGGCTACGACCTCGGGCTCCGGGCCGCAGGCCGACAGGCCGCCGGCCAGAAGGGCGGTCGCGGCGAGGGCGGCGAACAGGGCCGTCGGCTTCGTCATCGGAGAATGGTCCTTATGTAAGCTTGTGCTAATATTAGATGGTACTAATATGATTGCAAGCCTGAGGACTGTTCTCCCGGAGCCGATCGCGAACCTTGATACGGATCAAGGCGCGGCGAACCGGGCGGCGCAGGATCGGGCATCGCAGCTCGTCCCGGGAAGGAGCCCGCCTATGAACCGGCCCACCATCGTCATCCTCGGCGCAGGCCTCGGCGGCGCCATCGCCGCCTATGACCTGCGCCACGTCCTGGGCGAACGCGCGCGGATCGTCATGGTGTCGAAGGGCGACACCTTCCATTTCACCCCGTCCAACCCCTGGGTGGCGGTGAACTGGCGCAAGCGCGAAGCCATTGAGGTCAGCCTGCCGGAGGTGATGAAACGCAAGGGCGTTGAGTTCATCAACGTCGGCGCCAGCCGTATCCGGCCCGCCGAGAAGGGCATCGACCTGGCTGATGGCCGTTCCCTGCACTATGACTATCTGGTCATCGCGACGGGCCCCGATCTGGCCTTCGACGAGATTCCGGGCCTTGGCCCCGACGGGAACACGGTCTCGATCTGCCATGTCGATCACGCCGTGCGTGCGGCCGTGGCCTTCGACGCGTTCGTGAAGAACCCGGGTCCGATCGTCGTCGGCGCCGTTCAGGGCGCATCATGCTTCGGGCCGGCCTATGAGTTCGCCATGATCCTCGACACCGAGCTGCGCCGCCGCAAGTTGCGCGACAAGGTGCCGATGACCTTCGTCACCTCTGAACCCTATATCGGCCACCTGGGGCTCGACGGGGTCGGCGACACCAAGGGGCTGCTGGAAAGCGAGATGCGCCAGCGGCACATCAAATGGATCACCAATGCGAAGGTGAAGAGCGTCGACGCCGGAATGATGCACGTCGAGGAGGTCGGCGAGGACGGAGCCGTAAGGGCGAACCACGACCTGCCGTTCGCCTACTCCATGATGCTGCCGGCCTTCCGCGGGGTCGAGGCGGTGCGCGGGGTCGAGGGGCTGACCAACCCGCGGGGCTTCATCCTCGTCGACAAACACCAGCGCAATCCGACCTGGCCTGACATCTTCGCCCTTGGAGTCTGCATCGCCATTCCGCCGACGGGGCCGACGCCGGTGCCGGTCGGCGTGCCCAAGACCGGTTTCATGATCGAGAGCATGGTCTCGGCCATCTCGGCCAATCTCAAACAGATCCTCGACGGCGAGGCGCCGAGCTTCGAGGCCAGCTGGAACGCCATCTGCCTGGCCGATTTCGGCGACGGCGGCGTGGCGTTCATGGCCCAGCCGCAGATCCCGCCACGCAATATAAACTGGTCCGCCAGCGGCGGCTGGGTGCACACGGCCAAGGTCGCCTTCGAGGGCTACTTCCTCCACAAGGTGCGCAAGGGTCAGGCTGAGCCGCTCTACGAGAAGCTGGCTCTCGACCTGATCGGCGCCCACAAGCTGCGCCGCACCATCCAATCCACCCCCGCACAGGAACCGAAGGCATGAGCCTCGACCGCGCCGTCACGTTGTTCGCCGGGTTCATGGTCCTGCTCAGCCTGGCCCTGACCCATTGGGTCCACCCGGCCTGGGTCTGGCTGACCGTGTTCGTCGGCTTCAACCTGATGCAGTCCTCGATCACCGGCTTCTGCCCGGCGGCCATACTGTTCCGGCGCCTCGGCGTGAAACCGGGCGCCGCGTTCCGATAGACAGGGGCAGGCCAGGGGCGCCCGGCCGGTGGATGGCCATGACGACCAGCCTGGCCGGGCCAGGTTATCAAGGATGCCCGTCCGGACTGACAGAACCCAAACCGGGGCCGGCGACCTCCCTCCGGCCAAGGCGGTCGACCACCTTGAATGCCGCTGAAGCAGGCAAAGTGGCTGGACGCCGTTTCAGCCTCAGCCGTCTGCGCGGCCGATCCGACCCAGCAGCAAATCGTATCGTATGCTCCCCGGATCACCGGGCGGCGGCGGGGGAGCCGGATTCTGGAGCGCGCCCGGCCGGTGGCCGAACTGGGCCTGGAACGACCGGCTGAAATGGGACTCGCTGACAAAGCCGTGTGCGCGCGCGATCTCGGCGACGCTGGGGTAGCGGCCCTGACGCGCGCGCAAAGCCTCGCGCGCACGGTCGAGACGCCTCTGCCGGATGTAGAGGTTGATGCCTCCCGACGAGGCGAACGCGCGGAACAGGGTGGCCCGTGATGCGCCCAGGACGCTGGTCAGCTGGTCAATTTTCAGGTCCGGCTGGTGAAGCCTCTGGTCAATCAGGCTGACAGCCGATGCGCGCAGTCGTTGGTAGACAGCCTCGCTCTGGGTCGCGTTCAGATTCCCGGTGCCCCTGAAGGCGCGTTCGACCATGACGAGGGCCGCCTCGATGGAGGCAAGGCCTTCCTCCACCGACAGGCCGGGGGCCGCTTCGAGGAGAGACATCAAATGCCCCGTCAGCAGCCGGCTGACCTGTGGGGTCCCGTCTATGCTCAGGCCATGGATATTCCGCTCGACCAGCCACGCCGGCGCCCGGTCGCGAGGCATGGCCAGCACAATGGCGTCGACCGCGTCGACCCTGAACGCCGATGGGCGGGCGAGATCGCGAAGATGAAAGGAGCCGGGCGCGGCGTTGACGTCACGACCATCCACATCGCCCTTCATGCCGGCGAGATCCAGCATGACCGCTACACTGTCCAGACCGGAGCGCCGTATTTCCTCCGGCCCGCGCACCAGCATCTGGCCCACAGAACGCCCCCGTCCGATCACATAGCAGCCGAACTGGTAGATCCGGTTGTCCGTGAAGAAGGGCTTGTGCGGATCGACGTGCGAAACGCCGTACCAATCGCGGATCGCGCTCCGGTAGAACTCTTCCGCCAGCGGATTGTCGTCGGAGGTAACCTTCCAGGCCGCGACTCCCGGGCGGGCAGCGCCCCGATCACTGGTCGACATCAAACGCTACTCGCCCACACTTCTCTCACCTGTATCGACTGCCGGAGGTAAATCAACGCGAATCCGTCCGCTGTTATGCGACGGACTTTCGTAAACCAAGTTCTTCTCCAACCACGAGAAAAATATGAGAATTTGCAATGGTGAAGCTTAGAATTTGAGACGCTGGGGCATATCGGGTCCCTAATGAATCCTTACTTTCCCGTCGCCGGTCGAGAGTTCGCTGAACGCGGGTCTTGAGCGGTGCGTGAGCCCGCGGGAGTCGGGACGCGCAAGTCGGGGTGGTGGAACAACATCGGGTGCAGGGGACAAATTCGCCGGGCATGGCGAGACGATCCCTGTCGGCCGCCGGTTCGTTCTTCGCTCCAGGTGTATCAATCTAGGGGCGAACCATGTCGAACTCGGGCTCAAAGACCACCATTGGCACCTCGCGCAACGACCAGCTGAGGGGCGGGTCGGGCGCAGACATCATCAACGGCATGGGCGGCGACGACCGTATCGACGCCGGTTCTGGCAATGACGTCCTCGACGGCGGCGCCGGCAATGACCGGGTCAATGGCGACGCGGGCGACGACACTGTCCTCGGCGGCGCCGGCAACGACGAACTCAATGGCGGCACTGGCGCAGACTTCGTGGACGGCGGCACGGGCGACGATGAGGTTGATGGCGGATCGGGCAACGACACGGTTCTCGGCGGCGACGGTAATGACGAAGTCGATGGCGGGGAGGGTGACGACGTCGTGGACGGCGGCGCCGGGAACGACGAGGTCGACGGCGGCGAAGGTCATGACACCGTTGATGGCGGCGCCGGGAACGATGAGGTCGATGGCGGCTCCGGAAACGACCGGGTCACAGGCGGCGCGGGCCATGACCAGGTCGACGGCGGATCGGGCAACGATGTCGTCAATGGCGGCTCCGGCAACGACAGGGTCGATGCCGGTTCGGGCAACGACACCGCCGTCTATGTGATGGGCGAGAATGTCGGCGCGCGAGACATCTATGACGGAGGATCGGGCACCGACACGCTGCAACTGGTGCTGACGCGCGCCGAGTGGATGAATCCGACCGTCCAGGCCGAGATCGCGCGCTACCTGGCCTTCCTGGCTCGCTTCTCGGGCCGCGATGACGATGACGACGACCGCAATGACCGCGACCATCACAACGACCGCGACGATCGCAATGGTCGTGATGACGACAACGGTCGCGGTTGCGACGACGATGACGACGACCATGACAATGGCAACGGCCACAACGGCTCCTTCACCTTCTCCTTCGGCCTCACGGTTTCGGACTTCGAGAACCTGAGCGTCATCGTGGACGGCGTAGTCCTCGACCCCCGGGACAACGCGGTCACGCTCGTCAACGACGTGATGTCCGCCGGCGAGGAAACCGCCAGCGTCGCCGTCAATGTGCTGGCGAACGACAGCGTTCCGGACCTGATCGCCAGCCTCACGAACACCCAGCCGGCGCACGGCTCGGTCACCCTGACCCGCACCAGCGGCGCGCCCGCCGGCGCGGACACGGCCAGCTTCATCTATACGCCCAGCGCCACCTACTGGCAGTATCTGGCCGCGGGTGAAGCGGCGACGGACACCTTCACCTACACCGTCACGGATTCGGACGGAGACACCCGCACCGCCACGGTCACCGTGACCATCACGGGCACGAACGACGCGCCGACCATCACTTCGGCGGTGTCGAGCGGCGCGGTGGTGGAAAACGGCGCTGTCGTCGCTTCCGGCGCGATCGGCTTCGCCGACGTCGACGTGCGTGACGCCCACACCGCAACCAGCACAGCTGCGGCGACCGGCTATCTGGGAACCTTCACCACGACGGTGACCGACAATGGAGCCGGCGACGGCGCGGGATCGGTGACCTGGACCTTCTCGGTCGATGACGCGGCGATCCAGTATCTGGCCGCGGGCGAAACGGTCACCCAGAGCTACACTGTCACCGTCGATGACGGGCAGGGCGGCACAGTCAGCCAGCCGGTCACCGTGACCATCACCGGCACGAATGACGTTCCGACCATCACGGCCGCAACCGCCTCGGGCGCCGTGTTCGAGGACGGCGTGGTCGCCGCCTCAGGCCAGATAGCCTTCGCGGACGCTGATCTGCGCGACGGGCACACCGTCTCCAGCACCGCAGACGGTCCCGGCTATCTCGGGACCTTCACCGCCGGGATGACCGACGACGGCGCCGGCGACGGCGCAGGTTCGGTGGTCTGGAACTTCTCGGTCGACAACGCCGCGACCCAGTATCTCGCCGCAGGCGAAACGGTCACTCAAAACTACACCGTCAGCGTCGCCGACGGCCAGGGCGGGACGGTGAGTCAGACCGTCACGGTGACCATCACCGGCGCCAACGACGCCCCGGTGATCACGACAGCCGACACCCAGGGCGGCGTGAGCGAAGCCGAGCCCGTCACCGGCGTTCAGTCCGCGACGACGCCTGTCATCTCCGACATCGAGACAAACGACGCCTTCGCCACGGCCCAGGTGATCAACCGCGCCGACCTGCGTATCGCGCCCAACACCAATCTCGCCGACCCGACGGATCCGTCTGTCCGGATCGAGGGCGCCATCTCGACCAGCGCCGATCAGGACGTATTCCGGATCGATCTGCAGCCGGGCGAGACCTTGACGCTCGACATCGACTTCGCGGGCATCATCCCCGGCGTCGGCGGTCTGGACAGCTTTGTGTTCCTGTATGACGCCTCGGGCAACCGGGTGAACTTCAACGACGACTCATCGACCTCCCTCGGCGGTGGCGGTTCGACCAGCACCATGGATTCGTTCCTCCAGTTCGTCGCCACCCTGGGCGGGACCTACTACATCGTCGTCAAGGACTTCGATCTGCAGGGCCAGTCCTCGGCGGGCGCCTATGCGCTGAACGTCAGCGTCGACAGCCAGAACCTGCAACTGACCGACACCGGCGCAATGACCTTCGCCGACGTCGATCTCCGCGACGGCCATACGGTCAGCGTCGCCGCGCAGGGCTCGGACTACCTCGGCGGCCTGACAGCCGTCGTGTCGGACGCCAGCACCAATGACGGCGCGGGCGCGGTGCAGTGGACCTTCTCGGTCGCCAACGCCGCCGTCCAGTTCCTGGCCGCGGGCGAGACCCGGACCCAGTCCTATGTCGTGACCGTCAACGACGGCCAGGGCGGCACGGCCAGCGAGACGGTGACGGTGACCATCACCGGTGAAAACGACCGTCCGACCATCTCCACGGCCTTCTCTTCGGGCCAGGTCGTCGAGAACGCGACCCTGGCGGCCTCGGGCGTCATCGCCTTTGACGATGTCGACCTGATCGACGCCCACAGCGTCAGCAGCGTCGCCGACGGCGCGGGCTACGTGGGGTCCTTCAGCGCCTCGATCAGCGACCCGGCGACGGGCGCCGGCGCGGGCGAAGTGACCTGGACCTTCAACGCCAGCGACGCCGAGCTGCAGTACCTGGCCGCCGGCCAGTCGCTGCTTCAGCGCTACATCGTGACCGTCGACGACGGGAACGGCGGCACGACGCAGCAGCTGGTGAACATCACCGTCGTGGGTACGAACGACGCCCCGACAATCACTTCGGCCGTTTCGACGGGCGCGGTGACCGAGGACGGCCTCACATCCGCCGGAGGCGTCATCGCCTTCGCCGACGTCGATCTGCGGGACGGACATGCCGTCGCCGCGACCGCCGACAATACCGGCTATCTCGGAACCTTCACCGCCAACGTCACCGATGACGGCGCGGGAGACGGTGCGGGCTCGGTGAGCTGGAACTTCGATGTCGACAACTCGGCCATCCAGTACCTGTCCGCCGGCCAGACGCTGACCCAGACCTATACCGTCACGGTCTCGGACGGCCAGGGCGGCTCGGTCAGCCAGCCTGTCACCATCACCATCACCGGGACGAACGATGCGCCCGTGGTCCAGAACGTCGCGGCCGCCGCGACCGAGGACGGCGCGCCCGTGACGGCGGCCTTCTCGGCGGACGATGTGGACGGCGACGACGACGCCGGCAGCCTGACCTATGTGGTCACCTCGACGCCGTCGGAGGGCAGTGTCGTCAACAATGGCGACGGCACCTTCTCGTTCAACCCGGGCGACGATTTCCAGAACCTGGCGGCCGGCGAAACCCGGGACATCACCTTCGGGTATGAGGCGATCGACTCCCACGGAGCGGCTACGCCGGGCTCGGTGACGATCACGATCACGGGTGTCAACGACGCGCCTGTGACAAACGACGTGTCGATCGGCGGCAGCGCGGTCGGGGCGGGCTTCCCGCTCGTCTTCGGCGGCTACTACAATTATTATTATTACTCCGACGAGAATAACGGGCAGGTCATCTTCTCGCTCGTTGACACCAATAACGACGGGATTCCCGACGCGCCGGGATCGAGCGCCGAGCTGCCGCATGGGTCGCAGAGCTACTACTCCGATGTGAACTACGGTCTCGCCGTGGGGGATATCGACGGGGACGGCGACGTTGATGTCGTCACGGCCAACAACGAAGGCGTGGTGTCGTTCACGAACGTCGGGGACACCGACGGGGATGGGGTCGCGAACTTCACCCGCACCGTCGTTGCGTCCGGCTTCAACGGTTATGACGTCGCGCTCGCAGACCTGGACGGCGACGGGCGTCTCGACGTGGTGACGTCGTCGTACAACGGACTGGTGCAGCTTATGAACACGGGCGACGCCAACGGCGACGGCCTGATCAACGACTTCAACCAGACCTCGCTGTACACAAGCGGCCAGCAGTACTCGTACGGCCTCACGACCGCTGACATGAACGGCGACGGCCGCATGGACGTCCTGGTCGCCAGCTATTACGGCATTTCGGAACTGTTCCTGAACCAGGGCGACACCGACGGCGACGGCCAGATCAACTATCTGGTGCAGGCGTTCACCGAGAATTATTACAACTACTCGGACATGGGCGTTGATACCGGCGATCTCGACGGCGACGGCGACCAGGATTTTGTCCTGTCCCGCTGGAACGGTCAGAATGAGGTCGTCTACATCAATGACGGCGACACCGATGGCGACGGCGACATCGAGTTCCGCACCTTTGAGCTGCAAACCGGCGGCTCCACCATGGAGAGCGAGCTCGTCGACATCGACGGCGACGGCGATCTGGACGTGGTCACCTCGGACGCCGACTACGGCAACGTCCGGATCGCCTACAACAACGGCGACACCGATGGCGACGGGCTGGTGGACTTCACCGTCCAGAGCTCGCTCGGGGGCTACAACAACTACAGCTACGGCCTGGCCGTGGGCGATGTCGACGGCGACGGCGACATGGATATCGTCATCCCGTCGCTGAACAACGGCTACGCCTCCTACCTGCAGAACCAGGGCGATACCGACGGCGACGGCCAGCTGAACTTCACCTCGGTCCAGATGACCGGCGTCGACATGTCCTGGGACGCCGAGTTCACGCCCCAGGGCGGCGGCGGCGGCGGTTCCGGCGCCTATGAGGACGGTCCGACGGTCACCGGCTCGTTCGACGGCGACGACATCGACTCCGACGACGACAGCGTCAGCCTGACCTACACGATCACCTCGGCCCCTTCGGAGGGCTCCGTGGTCAACAACGGCGACGGCACCTTCGGCTTCTCGCCGGGATCCGACTTCCAGGATCTGGGCCAGGGCGAAACGCGGACGGTGACCTTCACCTACACCGCGACCGACGCGCACGGCGTGGTCTCCACCCCCAGCACGGTCACGGTCCGCGTCGCGGGCACCAACGACGCCCCGGTGGCGACGCTCGACACCGCGACATCTGCGGAGGAGACGGCGGTCACCATCAACGTCCTCGCCAACGACAGCGATGTGGACGGCGACACCCTGGTCGTGAGCCACGTCAACGGCGTCAATATCGCGGTCAACGGCACGGTGGGCCTGGGTGACGGCGCCAGCGTTCGCCTCAACGCGGACGGCACCCTGACCTACTTCCCGGCCATAAACGCCACAGGGCTGCGGTCCTTCGCCTACACCGTCACCGACGGACTGGGCGCGGCGACGACGGCCACGGTCGAGGTCTCGCTGACGCAGGTCAACGATGGGCCGGTGGCGAACACGGACTACGTCACCACCAACGAGGATACGGCCGTCACCTTCGACGTGCGCGCCAATGACACGGATATCGACAGCGCGGCCCGCACGGTCACCCACATCAACGGTTCGGCCATCGCGGCCGGCGGTTCGGTGACGCTCGGAGACGGCGGGCTCGTCGGCATGAACACCGACGGCACCCTGACCTACACGCCCGCGCCGAATGCAAACGGCGCCCGCAGCTTCACCTATACGATCAGCGACGGCGACGGCGGCTCGGCCAGCAGCACGGTCAATCTGACCGTGAACCCGGTCAATGACGCGCCGGTGGCCAATGCCGACTCGGTGACGGTGAACGAGGACGCTTCGGTCAACTTCGACGTCCGCGCCAACGACACGGACATCGACGGCGGAAGCCGCACGGTGACCCACATCAACGGCTCGGCGATCAACACCGGCGGCCAGGTGATCCTGTCGGACGGCGGCCGCGTTGTCCTGAACAGCAACGGCACGCTGACCTATACGCCGGCGGCCAACGCCAACGGCGCGAGGACCTTCGACTACACCATCAGTGATGGACAGGGCGGTTCGGCCACGAGCTCGGTCAATGTCACGGTCAACCCGGTCAACGACCGGCCGGTCGCGGTCAATGACGTGGCCTCGGCCACCGAGGCGGGCGGGGTCCAGAACGGAACGGCCGGGCAGTCCGCGACGGGCAATGTGCTGTCAAACGACCTCGACATTGACGACTCGGTTCTGGTGGTCTCGGCCGAGCGCCGGGGCGCCGAAGGGGGCAGCGGAGTCAGCGGAACGGTGGGGTCGCCGTTCAGCGGCGCCTACGGCACCCTGACCCTCAACGCCGACGGCAGCTACAGCTATGCGGTGAACGAGACCAACGCCGCGGTCCAGGCGCTGAACACGGGCGGCACGCTGACGGACACCTTCACCTATACGACCCGGGACGCCGCGGGGCTGACCGACACGGCCCAGCTGACGATCACGATCAACGGCGCCAACGATGCGCCGGTCGCCCAGAACGTGACGCTGCAGGCTAACCAGTTGGGCAACGGCGGCTTCGATGCGACGCCGAACTTCGCCGGCTGGACGGTCAGCACGGCCACCAGCGGGCTGGCCTACCCCGGCACCTCCACGGCCGAGATCAACCGGACAGGCTCCGTGATCGCCGGCGACTCGGCGGTCGCTGTCCTCCAGTTCACCGGCAATGTGCCCAACGGCTACGGCACCGCCCAGGGACCGTCGATCACCAGCACCGCGTTCGCGGGACAGGCGGGCGACACCGTCCGCTTCGTCTACCAGCTGTCTTCGGGCGGCGACCATGCGATCGGCACCGGCTACATCCGCGATGCCGTGACCGGGGCGATCGTACAGACGATCTTCAACTACCAGACCCCGTTCACGGGCTCGACCGGGGTCGTCACCCGGGACGTCGTCCTGGCCAGCAGCGGCAACTATACGATCGACTTCCGGGTCGGCTCGTATGACGCCTCGGGAGGGCTCTACGTCGGCGCCCGTCTGGACCTCGGCTTCGCCGGCATCCTGCGGAATGGCGTCGGCGAGGACGAAAGCTTCACTTTCGCCGCGTCGAACTTCACCGCCGGCGCGACCGATCCCGATGGCGGCACGCTGAGCGTGGTGTCCGTGGGCACGAGCGCCAACGGGGCCATCATCACCCTGAATGCGGACGGCTCGGTCCTGTACAACCCGGCTGGTCATCTCGACTTCCTGACCGCCGGTCAGCAGCTGGTGGACACCTTCCAGTACACCCTCAGCGACGGACGGGGCGGCTTCAGCACCGCCACCGCCAGCATCACGGTGATCGGGAAGGATGACGCGCCCGTCGTCAGCAATGCCGCGCAGGATCAATCCGCGGAATCGGCCGACCTCTTCAGCTACACGCTGGCGGCCGACACCTTCACGGACCCTGACTCGGTGCTGACGTTGACGGCGACCCTCGCCGATGGCAGCGCGCTGCCGTCATGGCTGGTCTTCGATGCCGCGACCCGGACCTTCTCGGGCACGCCGCAAGACGCCCAGATCGGGCATCTGGAGATCAAGGTCACCGCGACCGGAGGCGCCCAGTCGACCTTCGACGTGTTCAGCCTCGATGTAACCGCGGCCGTGGCCCAGGCCGGCCTCGCCCTGCCTCAGTTCAAGGACAAGGGCGATGGAGGCGCGGTCACCTCGCCGCCGGCCGAGGATCCCTCGGTCCTGCCGACGTCGGACGAAAAGGACGGTTCCCTGGATCCGTCCGTCCTGCCCGGCGCCGGGGACACGCAGCTCACGGTGGGCGACGTCGATCCGGAGGTTCTGCCGACACTGGAAGACGACGCCTTCGTCATGCCCGCTCCGGGCATGGACGACGGACGCGTCGTTCAGCCAGGCCTGATCGATGATGAGCTGGTTTGGGCCGGGGCGCGGCCCAGTGAGGCGGCCCTGCTGTTCTCGGACGATCCGCTGGTCGTACAGGGACCTCACGGCCCGCATGTGCTGCTGCCTGACGACTTCATCGACGGTCATCCGGCTTACGATCCCTGGAACTGATCCGGGCCCGCCAATCTCCAGACCGCGCCTCGCGCGCGGTCTGGAGGGAAGCCTGATCAGGAAGAACCGGGTCGCGTATCCGGCCCCGGGCGGCAGTCCGCGTCGGCCGCCGGATTGCGACCCTTGCGTTCAAGACCTCTCCGTGTGGCGGGCCCAGACAGGGCCGAGCCAAGGGAGAGATCGAAATGGAATACGCAATCGGCGTCGGCCTCGCGGTTTTGGCGGGCCTGTTCCTTTCGTCGGCGGGCCTCGACAGGGACCGGGCCGCATACCCGGTGATCCTGATCGTGATCGCCGTCCTGTACGAACTGTTCGCGGTGATGGGCGGCTCGACCACTGCACTATTGTCAGAGCTCTTGCCGACGGCCGTCTTCGTGGCTGTCTCCGTCCTGGGCTTCCGCACAAGCCTCTGGTGGGTGGTCGCCGGCCTCATCGGACACGGCGTCTACGACATCCTGCACCCCGCCATCTTCACGAACCCCGGGGCGCCCGTGTGGTGGCCGATGTTCTGCATGGCCTATGATGTAGCGGCCGGCGTCTTCCTGTCCTGGCGGCTCATGCGCCTTCGCGGCCCGCAGGCCGGATTCGCCTGATCGAGCAGAGCCGGCGGCTCCCGCGTCCCTTAGCCTTCCTGGCAAGCTTCACAGCCGCTAAGTCTTCCGTATGGAGGTCCTGGCGCAAACACGTGTCGTGCTGTGGGAAGGCGGCAGCCTTTGGCTCGTCGACGCCGCCCGCTTCGACGGGGAAACCCGAAGCACCGATTTCCACGCCCACCACGCCATCCAGGTGACCCTCAGCCTTGGAGGAACCTTCCGGCTGGTCGCGGAGGATGAAGCGAGTACGACTGCCGATACGGTGGTGGCGGCGGACGGCCTTCATCGCTTTGAGGCCGAGGGGCGCATCGCCCTTCTGTTTGTGGAGCCCGAAAGCCGGCTCGGCCGGGGGCTCGCCGCCCGCCATATCTCCGGAACCCTGAGCGAGCTTGCGCCGTCCCCGGTTCTCGCGGCGGAACTGGAAGCCTTCAGGACCTCCGACTGGCGTGCTCCGGACAGCGAGATTATCGCGTGGGGACGGAGGCTCGTCGGGGTGCTGGCGGCCGATGAGCGCGCCGAGATCCCGGACTACCGGGTGCGAAAGGTCATCGCGTGGGTGAACGAGCGGCTCGATCGGACGCTGAGCCTGGCGGACGCCGTCCCGGTCGCGGGCCTTTCGTCGAGCCGGTTACGGCACCTGTTCGTCGAGCAGACAGGCTTGCCGTTCAAGACGTATGTACTGTGGCTGAGGCTCAGCCGCGCTGTCGCGATCGTGGCGACGGGGTCACCGCTCACCGCCGCGGCGCATGAGGCAGGGTTTTCGGACTCCGCGCATCTCAGCCGCACGTTCAGGCGGATGTTCGGGGTCGCCCCCACGGCTCTGCAGATGCTGACCTGACCTTCGATCAGGCGGCAGGACTGTCGCAGGCGTGAAGAAGGGCCGACCATCCGGTCGGCCCCTCATCCGGCAGACCTAGTTCGGGGCGCAGTTCGCCCCGGTCGTGCAGCGGCAGTCGTCGCCGCACTGGCAGTCGGGACCGCAGGCGCAGACGCCCTCGGTCGCGCAGGAACCGCTGGCGGGAGCCAGATCGGCCTTGGGGGCGTTTTGATCGGTGTTGGGCATCGAAGTCTCCTCAGTTCTGGTTGTCGATGCTCAGGTTCTATCGTCGGCGATGATCCAGCTCTTGAACGCAAGGGCTGTTATCGAACGCGGGTCTTCAGGGGCTAGTGAACCATGAAGCTGATGGAGCCGGACATCCTGTGGCCATCCGCGCCTTCGGCGGTCCAGGCGGCGGTCCAGGTTCCCGGAGCGAGACGAGGCAAGGCGACGCTGACCGTGGCGGCGGCGGGGGCGGCGGGCGCCGCCACGACGACGGGCGCCTGACCTTCAGTGGTCAGGGTCACGGTCTTGAGGACCATGGCGTGCGGGAAGGTCGCGGTGAACCGGTCGGGCGAACCCTGGGTCATGGCCCCGTCAGACGGAACGGTGGTGACGCCGGCCTCGGGCGCCCCGGCCTGGGCCTGCGGATGGTGGCCGGCATGGGGATCCTGGGCGGCGGCTGTACCGGCGAAGACCAGTGCGGCGGCGAGGGCCAGGGTGCGGATCATGGGGTGGTCTCCTTCAACTAGAACCAGGCCTTGAGGCCGACGACGAAGCGGGTGTCTTCAGGCTCGCCGCCCCGGGCTTCGATGTAGTCGGCGGTGTCGCCGAACGAACGGCTCCATTCGACGCCGACATAGGGGGCGAACTCCTTGCGGAACTCGTAGCGCAACCGCAGGCCCGCCTCGACCGAGGACAGGCCCGAGCCGATTTCCAGTTCCGGAATGTCGCTGGCCGAGAGGTCCATTTCGAGGCGCGGCTGGAGGATCAGGCGCTGGGTGATGCGCTGGTCGTATTCGGCCTCGACGCGGGCCGTCAGGTCGCCGTCCGTCGACAGGAAGGCGGCGGCGTCGACTTCCCACCAGTAGGGCGCGAGTCCCTGGAGGCCGAGGACCAGATGCGTCGTGTCCTCCCCGTCGGGGCGGACATCCTGGCGCACGCCGGCCTGCACATCCCAGAAGGGCGTCAAGGCGCGGCTGTAGAGCGCCTGGAGTTCCGTTTCTTCCAGACCGTCGTCGAGGCCGCCTTCACCCTCGGACTTCCACCAGAAGCGGTTGATGTCGCCGCCGCTCCAGCCCTGGACGTCCCAGAGCCAGGTCTCCTCATCGTCGCCGAAACCGGCTTCGAGGCGATCGAGGATGACGGCCGTGACGCGGACGTCGCCGTTCTCGCGAACCAGGGCCCTGCGGGAGGCGGCCATCGCGTCGGCCCCGAAGACGAGATCGGCGGCGTGGACCGGCCCGCCCAGGGCGGCGGCCGGGAGCGGGTCCTCCGGCGGACGGCCGGGATTGTCGGCGCTGGTCGGCACGTCCGGCGGTCCCATGCTCATGGTCGACATGTCATGTCCGGCATGGGGATCAGCTCGAGCGGGAGCCATGGTCGACATGTCGTGGCCCGCGTGCGGGTCGACGGTCGCGGGCTGGGCCGGCATCCGGTGTCCCGCGTGTGAATCGGTGACGGGCGGCGGGCTGGCGGGCGGCATGACATGCCCGGCGTGCGGGTCCTGAGCCGCGACGGGCGGCGGCGTTTGATGGCCAGCATGGGGATCGGGGACCGGTGTCGCCGGCTGTGTCCTCGGTGGCGGGGGCATGGCGTGGCCCGCGTGCGGGTCCTGGGCCTGGGCGCTGAAGGCGCCGGCGGCGAGGATCAGCGGAGCGAGGGCGGCGGCGAGGCGGTTCATGACGGGGCTCCGTCCATGGGCCGCACCGTCACGACGTTGAACATGCCGGCGTGCATATGCATCAGCATGTGGCAGTGGAAGGCCCAGTCGCCCGGCGCATCGGCGGTCAGGTCGAAGGTCACCTTCGATCCGGGCGCGACGTTGACCGTGTGCTTGAGCGGCTGATGGCCCGCCGGTCCGCCCGTCACCAGTTCGAAGAAATGGCCGTGCAGATGGATCGGGTGGGCCATCATGGTGTCATTGACCAGGGTCACCCGCACGCGCTCGTCGCGCTCGAAGCGGATCGGCTCGACCAGTTCGCTGAATTTGCGGCCGTCGAAGCCCCACATGAACCGCTCCATATTGCCGGTCAGGTGGATTTCCATCGTCCGCGACGGCGGGCGCTGGTCCTTGTTGGGCTGGAGCGACACCAGGTCAGTGTAGACGAGGACGCGGTGATCGACGTCCGTGAGGCCGATCGGCCGCTCGCCCAGCCGGTTCGCCGGGTCCATGGAGACCATGTCCACGCCGACGCCGACCGCCATATCCGGCGGGGCGTTCCCGGGATCGCGCATGTTCATCCCGGCCATATCGTGCGTCGGCGCCGCGTCGGCGGCGGGGACTCCGTGATCCATGCCGGCCATCGCGCCGTGATCCATGCCGCCCATGCCGCCATGATCCATCCCCATGTCGCGCATGGTGAGGTTCGGGACCTCACGCAGCGGCGGAACCTCGGCCGTCATGCCGGGACGGGGCGCCAGGGTCGCCCGGCCCATGCCGGAGCGGTCGATGGCCTCCGAAACGATGGTCCAGGCGCGGTCCCCGGTCGGCTGGACGATGACGTCATAGGTCTCGGCCACGGAGATCTGGAACTCGTCGACCTCGACCGGGCGTACGTTCTCGCCGTCGGCCTGGACGACCGTCATCGGCAGGCCGGGGATGCGGATGTTGAAGATCGACATGGCCGAGGCGTTGATGATGCGCAGCCGCACCCGCTCGCCCGGCCGGAACAGGCCCGTCCAGTTCTCCTCGGGCCCGTGGCCGTTGATCAGATAGGTGTAGGTCGAGCCGTTGACGTCGAGGACGTCGCGCGGGTCCATCCGCATCCCGCCCCACATGCGGCGCTCCTCCAGGCTCATCCGGTCCTCGCCGGAGAGCAGGCCTGAAAGGGTCGTGCGCTGCTGGTTGAAGTAGCCGGGGCTCTTCTTCAGCTTGGCCAGGATCTCGTGCGGATGCATGAAGCTCCAGTCCGACAGGACCAGCACATGCTCGCGGTCGTAGCCGATCGGATCGGGCCCCGCCGGGTCGATGACGATCGGCCCGTAGTGGCCCATCGCCTCCTGCAGGTTGGAGTGGCTGTGGTACCAGAAGGTCCCGGACTGTTTGATCGGGAACTCGTAGACGAAGGTCTCGCGGGCCTTGATGCCGGGGAAGCTGATGCCCGGCACGCCGTCCATCTGGAACGGAACCAGCAGGCCATGCCAGTGGATCGAGGTGTCTTCATCCAGGTTGTTGGTGACGGACAGCCGGACATTCTGACCCTCGCGCAGCCGCAGCAGCGGAGCGGGCAGCACGCCGTTCATCGTCACGGCATGGCCTGTGCGTCCGCCGACCGTGAAGGCCGAATGGCCGACGGTCAGGTCGATATTGGGACCGGTCAGCGTCGGCAGGTCCGCGCGCAGGCCCGGCGACCCCGTCTGCGCCCAGGCGGGCAGCAGGCCCTGCAGTCCCAGCAGGCCGCCGCCGCCGACGGCGCCCCGGAGAAGCATTCGGCGATCCAGACGGGGAGTCGACATCAGTGAGGGTTCCTTGGCCGGCGACCGAGCCGTTCGTTCAGATACGCATCCCGGCGGCGCAGCCCTTGCGGCAGGACGCCACAGGCATCCGGATCGCGGCCTTGTGCACCTTGCCGACCCGGCAAGGTCAAGCGCCGTTGCGCGAAGCCCCGGCCAGAACCTCTGAGAGCCTCTTGCGCGCGCGCGCGATGCGGGTTTCCACGGCCTTCGGCGTGATGCGCAGAATGGAGGCGATCTCCGCGTGGGACCGCCCTTCGAGCGCGGCGAGCAGGAGCGGCCCCTTCAGGGCGTCCGGGAGGTCGGACAAGGCGCGTTGCAGGTTTTCGGCCCTGCGCTGATCGTCTAGCCGGGCTTCGGGCTCGGGCGCATTGTCGCCCACCGCCGTCGCCTCGGGCGCGTCGAGACCCATGACTCCGCGCACCACGCGGCGAACCGCCCGGCGACGGCTCCAATCGCGGCATTTGTTCAGGGCGATGGAGCGCAGCCAGACATCGAAGGGCCGCGCCGGATCATACCGTCGCATGGCGAGCCAGGCGGACGCATAGGCTTCCTGGAGCACGTCCTGCGCCTCGGCCTCGTCGCCGACGTAGCGGCGAACGAACCGGTAGAGGTCGGCCTTGGTCGCGGTCATAAGGGCGGTGAAGGCGGCCCGGTCTCCCCCGGCTGCGCGGACCTCGATGCTCTGGTGGCACCCCACGCGCCGCGCTTAGCCGGCGCCGGAGCGCAGGGAGTCTACGACCGCTTCATCGAACACCTCGGCCTGCTCCGGGGTCAACACGGCGCGCATCTCGAAGACATGGCTGATGGTCGCCTTCTGGAGATCGCCCATGGCGGCGTGGAAATGGTCCACCGCCGCCTGGACCTGCGGCGAGTCTCCGTCGCTGGCGGCGATGGCCGCGGCCAGTTCGCGATTGGCCGCACGAACCTCGGCCTCCAGCGCGGGGCGGCGCGCGGCGAAGCGGGCCTCGATGGCGTCGAGACGGCGATCCTGATCGGCGCTCAGATCGAGTTGTTCATGGACAACGCTGTGCAGGCTGGGCGGCTGCCGCTCCCGCATGACCCAGGTCGCGCTCGCCCAGGTGGCCGCACCGCTGGCCAGCGCGGCGAGGATGGCCGTGATGACGATGGACTTCCAGTTTGCACTCATCCCTGGATGTCCAGGCCGGACAGCGGCGACAGGCCGGCCGACACGGTGAAAATCCGCATCTCGGACGGTTCGGGGCGCGGCCCCAGCAGCATCAAGCCTCCGTTGGTGACTCCGACCACGAGAGCAAGGGCAATCGCTGCGACCCGAAGCCGGCCCATTCGGGACCGCTCGCGACGTTCGCCGATGCGCGCCCAGACCTTGTCCTCCAGGCCGGCGAGTTGCGCCTCGCCATCGTGTCGACCTCCGCCGATCAGTCGATCCGTGTCATCCAGCATTGCGCACCTGCATCACGCCCCGTTTGTCATACGCGCCTTTTCGCCATAGCCCTCCTGAGGAGTCCAAGGCTAACTGACGTATTGAATATGACGTCAGCGCGACCCGGCTGGCGAAGCGCCCGGTAGGGAAGGAGACGCACCTGATGCGACTGCAGTTGAACCGTCGTCTGTTGCTCGGCGCAGGCTTTTTCCTGGGCCTGGGCGGGACCGCTTGCGCTCAGTCCGCGCCCGCGCGGAACCTGACGGTGTACAAGACTCCGACCTGCCCATGCTGCGACGGGTGGATCGCCCACATGCGCCAGGCGGGTTTCACGACAACCGTCACCGTTCTTCCCGATCTTCAGCCGATCCGGCGCAGTCGGGGACTGCCCGACGCGCTGGCCTCCTGTCACACCGGGCTGGTCGGCGGCTATCTGGTCGAGGGTCATGTGCCGGCCCAGGACGTCATCCGCCTGCTGGCCGAGCGCCCGACGGCGGTCGGCCTGGCCGTGCCCGGGATGCCGCTGGGCTCGCCGGGGATGGAAACGCCGCAAGGGCGCAAAGACCCCTACGAGACCTTGCTGGTGCTCCGGTCGGGCGCCACCCGCGTGTTCGCTCGCCACAACCAGCCTGCCTGACGAAGATTCCGCGCAGTCCGATTCCATGACCCACAACCCGGAGCCCGCCATGTCCCGCACCGTCCTTGCCCTCGCCCTGTCGATGACCGTTCTTTCGGCGGCGCCGGCCTTCGCCCAGGACCACGCCCACGGCCATCATCACGCCCCGGGATCGGTCGCTGCGGAAGCGACGGGCGCGGCCGCGGCCGTCGACGCCTTTCACGCCGCGCTCAAGGCCGGGGACACGGCCGCCGCGCTGACGTTCCTGGCGCCGGACGTCATGATCTTCGAAGAGGGCGGCGCGGAACGATCGCGGGACGAATATGCGTCCCATCACCTGGGTTCGGACGCCGCCTTCGCGGCCGCGTCTGAAGCGACGATGGCGCGCAGATCAGGCTGGGCTGAAGGGGAGCTCGCCTGGATCACCAGTGAAGGCCGCACCACGGGCCAGTTCAACGGCCGCGCCGTGGATCGCCTGACGACCGAAACCATGGTCCTGAAGCGCCACGCCGACGGCTGGCGCATCCACCACATCCACTGGTCGTCGCGCGCGCCGGGGTAACGGCTTCTGCGACCGACCCGGAAAGCAAAGACGCCCGCCCTCCCGGGCAGGCGTCCCTGATCAGGCGATCAGCAGCAGGTGCAGGCTTCTGCACACGCGGCGATGGCGTCGCAGCACGCGCATACGACCTGAGCCACGGCGTCCGGCGCGGCCGCGAAGGCGGCGGAACCGGAAGCCAGCAGCACCAGGGCTGCGATAGTGAGAGTGCGTGTCATGGTTTTGATTCCTGTATTGAGTGAATGAAGTCGTTCCTCGGTGAACAGGATCAGGTTCGTGGGGGCGGATCGTCCGCCTCCGGGGTGAAGTCGGCGCGTCGCGCAACAAGTGAGGGGTAGCGGACGGAGACGAAAGTGCGGGCCAGCGTGGAACCGCCGCCTTGCGGGATGAGGCTCTGGCAAGACGCCAGACAGGCCTTCCGGCACGGGATCACTCCGGACTCCGGCTCGCATGGACCGCTGGCGTCGCTCATGGACATGGCGGCCATGCCTTGACTGATCGGGGCTTCGCACGCCGTGGAGGCCGTCGACACGAACAGCACCGCCAGCGCCGCGAGAAGCGCAGCCGTCAGCGGGAAGAGGTCGCGGCGCAGGAACGACATCATCCTGAATCCGCCTCGCACCGTCCCGGAATTGTCGACGCCGTCATAGAGACGCCGGAGGTTGAAGGGTTCCCATGGCCGCGACGACGGCGAGGAGAGCAAGCCCCAGTCCGGTTTCGAGCAGCAGGCTGCGCCTCAGATCTCCCATGGCGGCGGAGGACGGCGCGGCCGTGTGGAGCGCAGCGCCAAGCGCCGGCGTCAATCGAAACCGGTTGCTCGCCGCAAATGCGAGCATCGCCCCGAAGAGGATGAGTTTGGCGATCAGAAGCCGGCCGTAGAGGCTGGCTCCCAGGTCTCCGACGCGGGCAGGGCCGACCAGGAACCAGCTGTTCACGAGGCCGGTGAGGACCAGCAGAACAACCGCGAGCGTTCCCAAACCGGCGAAGCCATGGAGCGCGCGATGGATCGCCAGATCTTCTGGCGACGTCCGGCGCATCAACAGGATCGTCAACGCCCCCAGGGCCCCGAGCCACAGCGCCGCGGCGACAGCGTGAGCGATGTCGGCGACGAGGTGGAGGGGGCCGCCGGGGCCTTCGGTCGCCCCCGCGTGGCCGGTCCATGCGAAGCTGGCGGCGACGACCAGTCCGGCTGTTGCCGTCACGCACCAGAGCGCCCGGCCCGATTTCAGGGCGACGACCGCCACAAGGGCAAGGACGGCGACGACGGCCCGGGCGACCATGGCCAGGCCCAGGGCCGTGCCCGTGACCATGAAGGACAGCGACGCGGGCTTGAGCGCTTCGCTCAGCGACCCTGCCATGACCGCCGTCTGGGCCACCAGGGCGGCGAGCGATCCGAGAGCGACGACGATCGCCGCGCCGATCAGCGTCGGTCGCGCCCAGGCGAGGTTGGGAGCGACGCCGCCCCTGAAGCTGTAGAGCAGGAACAGCGGCGCGCCGAGCAGTACAACGGCGCCGCTGTATTGGAGCCAGCGGAGCGCGATGACCGCGACTTCGAGCACGGCGTCAGCGCACCGAGAATGTGTAGGAGCCCGTCATGCGGTGGCCGTCGCTCGACGCGATGCGCCAGTCGACCCGGTAGGCGCCGGCGCCCAGAGCGCGGGACAGGGTTCCTGTCAGGGTCTTGCCGTCCTCTGCGACCAAGGTCTGGATCGCGACCTTCTCGCCCGCCGCATCGACGACATCGAAGCCCGAGAAGGCGGCGACCATGCGCTCGCTGAAGGTGAGGCTCAGCGTCCGGGTGGACGCCACGGTCGCGTTCGGAGCCGGCGTCGCGCTGACCAGTCGGGCATGCGCCGCCGCCGGTCCAGCGGCGAAGGCCATGACCGCCGCGGCGACGATGAAGGGCGCGGGGTTGAAGTGACGCATATCAGTCTCCGGTCGTCTGGCCGATCCCGGCCTTCAGCTTGTCTACGCGCAGCCCGCGCGCTTCCCTCATGAAGAACAATCGCGACCGTTGATGGCGAGCGCAACGACGGGGTCCCTCCCTGACGCCTTGCCGACTAGCGGCGGCGATGCCGGGCGGGAATGAGACCATGCCGGGCCATCTTGTCGTAGAGGGTCTTGCGCGGAATCTGCAGTTCCGCCGTGACCTGCCGGATGTCGCCCTGATGACGTGTCAGGGATTCCCGGATCAGTTCGGCCTCATAGGTCTGGACGCGCTGGACCAGGCCTTCGTCCGACGGGGTGTGGGACGATGACGGGCTGAGACCGACGGCGACCTGACTGGCGTAGTTCGCCAGTTCGCGCAGGTTGCCGGGCCAGTCATGCTCCAGCAGCCGGCGGCGGATGGCGTGATCCACCGGGGGCGGTTCCCGACCCAGGCGGCTCGCTACACGGCCCAGAAAGCGGGCGAACAGCAGCGGCACATCCTCGCGCCGCTCGCGAAGGGGCGGGGCCCTCAGGCGGATGACGTTCAGGCGATAGTAGAGGTCCTCACGCAGGTCGCCGCGCGCGACAGCCTCCACCGGATCTCCCTTGGTCGCCGCCAGAATGCGAAGGTCGAGCGCATGCGGCTCCATCGCGCCGACCGGCAGGATCTCGCGTTCCTCCAGGACCCGCAGCAGCAACAACTGGGCGGCGCGGGGCGCGAGGTCGATCTCATCCAGAAACAGGGTGCCCCGGTGCGACTGCTCGATCTGTCCCTCGCGACGACGGAAGGCCCCGGTCGGGCCGCCGGCGTCGCCCATCAGCAGACTTTCCAGGCCGCTTTCCGGCAGGGCGGCGCAGGAGACCGCCACGAAGGGCCGCAGGCGCCGGCGTCCGGCGTTGTGGATCGCGCGCGCCACGGCCTCCTTGCCGGAGCCGGTCTCGCCCTCGATCAGGACGTCGACTTCCGCATCGGCCAGCCGCTGGATCGCGGCGCGCAGCGCCTCCACCGATCGGCTTGAACCGCTCAACGGGATCGAGCCCTCATCATCCGCGGCGAGGGCGGCCAGCCGGCGGTTGTCGAGTACGAGGGCGCGCTTTTCGAGGGCGCGGCCCAGGGTCTCGATCAGGCGCTCGGGGGCAAAGGGCTTGGCGAGGAAATCATAGGCGCCGCGTTTCATGGCGTCGACGGCTTCGGCGATGTCGCCGTGACCGGTCATCATGACCACCGGCAGATCGGGATCCAGACCGTTCAGGCGTTCGACCAACTGTCGCCCGTCCATGCCCGGCATGCGCAGGTCAGTCACCACGACGCCGTCGAACCGGTCATTGATGAGTTTGAGCGCCGCCTCCGCCGACCCGAAGGCGACGACGGTCAGGCCCTCCAGCTCGAGCCGTTCCGCGAGGGCGCTCCGGAAGGCGTCGTCGTCGTCGATCAAGGCGACCCGGTCGAGCACCTCGAAGCTCATGACGCCTTCGCCAGACGGATGGTGAACCTGGCTCCGGCGGAAGACGGTTCGAGCACCAGCTCACCTCCAAAGGCGGCGACGATGTCGCGGCTGATGACGAGGCCCAGTCCGAGGCCATCCGGCTTGTCCGTCGTGAACGGCGTGAAGAGCCTTTGCCGCACGGTCGGCGTGACGCCGGGTCCATTGTCCGCGACATGGATGGTCACGTGCCGGCCCTTGACGTGGACGCCGAGGTCAATGACCGGGTCCTGCACGCCTTCGAGCGCCTCGATCGCGTTCTGGAGCAGGTTCAGAACCACCTGCTCAAGCCGGTTGCGTTCGGCCCGGACGGCCAGGCCCGCGGGCGCCCGGCGGCGTTCCAGGCCGATGCCCTTTTCCCTGAGCCGGCCGGCGACCAGAAGGAGCGCGCCGTCGATGGCGCCGTCGACGCCCACGGCCACGGTCTCGGACCGGGTTTTGCGCGAGAAGGCGCGCAGCTCGTCGGTGATGACCCCGACCCGCTCGGTCAGGCGGTCAATATTGGCCAGTGACCGAAGCGCCCCGGCGCTGTCATCGCGCCGCAGCTGGACCGAGGCGCTGTCCGCGTGGGTCCGGATAGCCGCGACCGGCTGGTTGATCTCATGCGCCACCCCGGCGGCGATCTGGCCGAGCGTCGCCAGCTTGTTGGCCTGGATCAGTTCGTCCTGCAGGTCCTGACGAACGGTCTCGAGCCGCCGCCGCTCGTCGATTTCGTGGTTCAGCTGATCGTTGGCGGACCTCAGCTCGGTGGTGCGCAGGTCGATCTGCCGCTCGAGCTCGATACGGGCCTGTTCCGCTTCGACCGCCCGCGCCGCCGCGCGCTGGCGGCGGCGGAGAAGGATGCCGGTCAGGGCGGCGAGGAGGGCGACGGTCATGGCGCCCAGCCACCGGGCGATCGCGACCGCGCGCGATATGGCGTCTCCTGAGGGCGAGAGCAGGTTCAGGCGCCAGCCGATGTCCGGGATCGGGTCGGACGCGGCCGCGTAAAGACCTTCGGGAATGTCGGACGAAATCCGGACCAGGCCGGCGCCGGCGGTGTTGAAGGGAAGGGGAGTCGGAACGGTCGAACCCGCGGTCTGGGTTTCGGCGAGGCGGCGTCGGAGATCGGCGGACAGGGGCTGGGCCGTGTGAAAACGCCAGGCCGGGACCGTGGTGATGACCACCACGCCGTCGGCGTCGGTCACATAGGTGGGTTCGCCCGAGGCGCGCCAGTCCGCCTCAAGCGCGTCGAACTCGACCTTGGCGACGATGACCCCGAGGGGGCGGCCGGACGGGGCGTCGACGCGCCGGGACAGATAAAGACCCGGACGGCCGCTGACGGTGCCGAGGGCGAAGAAGGTCGCCTGGCCATCCCTCATCGCCTCGTAATAGTAGGGGCGGAACCGGTAGCTGGAGCCCACGAAGCTGGTCGGCAGGCGCCAGTTGCTGGCGGCGATCGTCCGGCCCTCGGCGTCGAGGGCGTAGATGGCGGCGGCCCGGACGTCTCTCGCCAGGGCCTCGAATTTCCGGTTCAGCCGCGCGGCGCCTGCCGCATCGGGCCGGCCCAGCACGGCCGCCAGATCCGGGTCCTGGGCGAGCACCATCGGCAGGGAGCGGTGTCGTTCCAGCTCACTGCGCAGCACAGCGGCGTGAAGCGTGCTGGCCGTCGCCGCCTGACGTCCGGCGGACTCCCGCGCGTCCCGGCGGGCCACCTCGCCGCTCGCCAGGACGACCACCAGGGCGACCAGGCTCCAGGCCGCTGCGAACAGCCGCCATTGAGTCGAAACGGAGAAGGGGCCGCGCATTTAACGAATATGCGAAATTACGCACAAACATCCAAGATGACTGTGCGGAATTGCGCACAATATCGAACCGGATCGTAGCTTGGGGGCTGTTTTCCGTAAATAATACAATGAATTCTGACCGCGTGTCGCGTCGCTTGATGTGGCGATTGGGAAGCCGATACTCGCTCCAATGGCGCCGTTCAGAGCGCCGCAGTGACCGGAGCCGGGCCTCGGTTCCAAGGGAGGTCGTTTGTTGCAGCCAGCCGTCGCCGCCGGTGAGACCACCGTGCGCCGTCCCTTCTATCGCAGCCTGTACTTCACGGTCCTGCTCGCGATCCTGGCAGGCGGGCTGATCGGTCACCTGTGGCCTGACCTCGGCCAGAGCCTCAAGCCCCTCGGCGACGCCTTCATCAAACTGGTGAAGATGATCATCGCCCCGGTGATCTTCCTGACCATCACCACCGGCATCGCCGGGATGCGCGACCTGAAACAGGTGGGGCGGGTGGCAGCCAAGGCGTTCGCCTATTTCCTCGTCTTTTCGACTCTGGCCCTGATCATCGGCCTGGTCATCGCCAATGTGGTCCAGCCGGGCCGGGGTCTGAACATCGACCCCGCGACGCTCAACGCCGGGGCTGTCGCCCAGTACGCGACGGCGGCGCACGAGAGCACCATCGTCGGCTTCCTGACCGGCATCATCCCCAACACCCTGGTCAGCGCCTTCGTCGAGGGCAACATCCTGCAGACCCTGTTCGTCTCCATCCTGTTCGGCATCGCCCTGGCGATGGTCGGCGACGTCGCGGCGCCGGTGAACCGCGCACTGGACGCGCTCAGCCAGGTCGTCTTCAAGCTGGTGGCGATCCTGATGAAGGCGGCGCCGATCGGGGCCTTCGGGGCCTTCGCCTTCACCATCGGCGCCTACGGATTGGGCGCGATCGCCAATCTGGCGGCGCTGATCGCCACCTTCTATGTGACCTCGCTGGTCTTCGTGTTCGGCGTGCTGGGCCTGGTCTGCCTCGCCAACGGCTTCTCCATCTTCCGGCTGGTCGCCTATCTGAAGGAAGAACTGCTGCTGGTGCTCGGCACCTCGTCGTCAGAGGCGGCCCTGCCCAGTCTGATGCAGAAGCTGGAGCGCGCCGGCGCGCCCAAGTCGGTCGTCGGGCTGGTCGTGCCGACGGGCTATTCGTTCAATCTGGACGGCACCAACATCTATATGACGCTGGCGGCCCTGTTCATCGCCCAGGCGATGAATATCGAGCTCAGTCTGCAGGACCAGCTCCTGCTGCTCGTGGTGGCCATGATCAGCTCCAAGGGCGCCGCCGGCATCACCGGCGCCGGCTTCATCACCCTGGCGGCGACCCTGGCGGTAGTGCCGGGCGTGCCGGTCGCCGGCATGGCGCTGATCCTCGGCATCGACCGCTTCATGAGCGAGTGCCGGGCGCTGACCAATTTCGTGGGCAATGCGGTGGCGACCCTGGTCGTCGCCCGCTGGGAGGGAGAACTGGATCGCGAGGCGCTTCACGCGGCGCTTGGATCCGGGCCCGGAGCATTGGCCGCGTCGCCCGATCCGGCGGCGGGCCCGGGTGATCGAGACGTCGTAACGGCCGACTGAGAGCGGCCGACATAAAAAGAGGGAGGACGAGACATGAGGACCATGCACAAGACCGCGCTGCTGGGAAGCGCCGCCATGCTGACGCTGCTCGCGTCGGCTCCGGGGGCCTGGGCGCAGACGGCGCCGGCGGCCGACGAGCCGCAGGCGGCCAGCAGCCTCGACGACGTCGTGGTCGTCGGCTCCCAGATCCGGGGCGCGGCCGTGAACGCGGCCCTGCCGGTGACCGTGCTGAACGAAGAGCAGATTCTCGCCACCGGCGCGGTCAACGGCGACGACCTGATGCGTTCGATCCCGCAGATGGGCGATGTGCTGTTCAGCGCGGCCAACAACCCGCAGACGTCGAACGCCGCGCGCGGCGACGTCAACTCGGTCAACCTGCGCTCGCTGGGCGTCGGCAACACCCTGGTGCTGCTGAACGGCCGCCGCATCATCACCCACCCAACCAGCCAGGGGACGTCCGACACCGGCACCGTGCCGGTGCTGAGTTACAACTCCAACGCCATCCCGGTGTCCGGAACCGGCCGGGTCGAGGTTCTGCTGGACGGGGCGGCCGCCATCTACGGCGCGGACGCCGTGGCGGGCGTGGTGAACACCGTCCTGCGCGACAATTTCGACGGCCTCCGCATCCAGACGCAGTACGGCGGCGCCGAGGGCACCCACCTGCGCGAGCTCACCACCAACATCTTCGCGGGCCGGAATTTCGACCGCGGCAACCTCTCCGGCTTCATCGACTATACGGACAGAACCGCCCTGCTGGCGGAGGATCAGGATTATACGGCCTCGTCCAACCTGCGCAGCCTGTTCGCCAATGAGCCGGGGTTCGACACCAGCCTCGATCCTGACGGTCGCGCCACCCGCGGCGCCTGGGCCAATCTGCAGGCCAGGACAACGACCACGATCCGCCGGAACGGCACGGCCCTGACGACCTCGGCCGGCGCCTTCCACATCCAGCCGGCCAGCTTCGGCTGCGCCACGCCGGTCGGAACGGACATCTGCATCGCCTCCGGCAATGCGAGCGCCAACGGCATCCAGCGCGACCTGCGCTATGACACCCAGGTCGGCACCACGGTGACGCCCGAGGTCGAACGGCTGAACGTGTTCGTGGCGGGCCACTATGAACTGAGCCCTGACGTCGAGGCCTTTGGCGAGATCGGCTTCTACCAGGCCACGACGCAGAACATCCAGCCGCCGACCATCAGCCTGAACGCCATCTGGATCCCGGCGTCCAACTACTGGAACCCGTTCGGACCGGTGACCTTCGCCAACGGCCAGGCCAACCCGAACCGTCTTTCGGGCCTTACGGGCGTGCCGGTGGGCGGCCTTCCGGTCCGGCTGGGCAACTACCGCTTCAATGACGCCGGCTTCCAGATCGTCGATGTCGATAACTATCAGTCCCGTCTCCTGGGCGGACTTCGCGGCGAGCGCTGGGGCTTCGACTGGGAGACGGCGCTGGTCTATTCCGAAGCAGAGGCCACTGACACTTCGAACGCGGTCAACATGACGGCGCTGCAGGCCAGTCTCGCCCTGTCCACGCCCGACGCCTACAATCCGTTCAACGGCGGCTGCGTCGCCACCACGACCTTCGGCGACTGCACGCCGAGTTCCCAGACCGCTATCGATGCGATCTCGACCGAGCTGGTCCGGGTGTCACGCACGACCCTGACCATGGCCGATTTCAAGATGAGCCGGCCGGATCTGATGGAGCTGCCCGGCGGGCCGTTGGGCGTGGCGTTCGGTGTCGAGTTCCGGCACGAGACCCAACGCGATGACCGCGACGCGGACCTCGACGGCACCAACATCTTCACCGACATGGTCGACGGCACGGTCAGCATCTCGAACCTGTCAGCGGTGAGCTCCAACCCCGACACCCGGGGCGAGCGGGACGTCGCTTCAGCCTATCTCGAGTTTGCGGTGCCGGTGGTGTCGCCCGGGATGAGCATCCCGCTGATCCACAACCTCGAATTCCAGGTCGCCGGCCGTCTCGAGCACTACAGCGACTTCGGCGACGTGGCGAAACCCAAGATCGCCATGGCGCTGGACATCGTCGACGGGTTGCGGCTGCGGGCATCCTATTCGGAAGGGTTCCGGGCGCCGAACCTCGAACAGACCAACGCCACCACCTATTCCCGACTGGCGTCCAACAACGACTATCTGCGCTGCGAGGCCGATCTTCGGGCCGGCCGGATCGCGACCTTCAACGCCTGCGCCCAGTCGGTCAGCTATTCCCTGCGGGTATCGGGCAATCCGGACCTGAAGCCCGAAGAGAGCACCAACCAGTCGGTCGGGCTGGTCTTCGAGCCCTGGTTCCTGCCCGAGACCCTGGGCGACTTCACCTTCACCGTCGACCGCTGGCGCATCGAGCAGGAAGACATTGTCGGCCTGATCGGAGGTCAGACGGCGGTGGTCCAGGACTATCTCGCCCGCCTGAACGGCTCCTCCAATCCGAACGTCGTGCGGGCCGCTCCGAATGTCGACGACATCGCCTTCTTCACGGGCACCGGCATCGCGCCGGTCGGGGCGATCCAGTTCGTCAACGACGGCTTCGTCAACCTGCTCCCACAGGACGTTCAGGGCGTGGACTTCGCCGTGCACTGGCGATTGCGAGACACGCCCTGGGGCGACTTCCGCGCCCAGGTCAATGTGGCGCAACTGCTTGAGTTTCACCGCGACGCGGGTCCGACGGTGCAGGCGCTGGATGAGGCGCGTGACGCCGGCGAAATCAACCCCGCCACGCCGCTGCCGATCGCCAGCGACCTGTTGGCGCGCAACGGCCGTCCCGAGTTCAAGGTGTCGAGCACCCTGACCTGGAGCCAGGGACCCTTCCAGATCGGCGCCTTTGTCCAGTACACCAGCGCCGTGGAGGAAACCGGCTTCCTCAGCACCACCGGCGATCCGTGGATTGTGGAATCCCAGACGACGGCGAACCTGTACGGCCAGTATGAGTTCGAAGGCGCCGGCTGGGCCGCCGACACGCGCATTCGCGTAGGCGCGCGGAACATTACGGACGAGGCCCCGCCGCTGACGTCGTCCGGCTATCTGGGATCGCTGTATCGACCCTATGGCCGCTACTGGTACGCCAGCATCACCAAGACGTTCTGATGCCCTGACCGGCGCCGCTGACGCAGGTTACGGCGCCGGTCGAGACTGGCAGGAGAGACAGGCATGAAGCAGCTGGCGGCAGCGGCGTTTGCGATCGCCGGCCTCGCCTTCGGCCCTGAGGCCTTGGCGGACCCGCTGGAGCCCCGGCCGATCGAGTGTCCGGCGTCGGCCGGGCAGGGGACCCGGTGCGTCTCGGGTCAGGACGCCAACGGCGCCTGGTTCGTCGCGGCCATTCCGCCGAACTGGAACCGTCGCCTGATTGTCCACGCCCACGGCGGGCCGCGGACGGGCGCGCCCGAGCCCGCCGAGCCGCTGGAGGATCTGGACCGGTTCTCGGTCATGGTCCGGCACGGCTACGCCTGGATCGGATCAAGCTATCGGCGCGGCGGCTATGGCGTCCGGATGGCGGCCGAGGATACGGACAACAGCCGCCAGATTTTCTGGTCCCTGTACGGCCGACCCGAGCGCACCCTGCTGCACGGTCAGTCCTGGGGCGGCAATGTCGCCGCCAAGGCGTCGGAACTCTATATTGGAGACGCCGCGTCCGGCTGGAACTACGACGGCGTCCTGATCACCAACGGCGTGGTCTCCGGCGGGACCCGCGCCTACGGCTTCCGGGCCGATCTGCGCGCCGTCTACCAGTACTATTGCGCCAATCACCCAGCGCCCGACGAGCGTGCCTATCCGCTGTGGCAGGGCCTGCCCCTCGACAGCCGGATGACCCGGGCCGAGCTGAGGCGGCGGATCGAGACCTGCACCGGCGTCGACCGCCCCGCCGCGGGCCGGACTCCGGCACAGGCCGCCCGCCTGCGGGACATACTGGCGGTGACCGGCGTCGCCGAAGCCCAACTGGTCAGCCACATGACCTGGGCGACCTTCCTTTTTCAGGACATGGTCCTGCGGCGGCTCGACGGGCGGAATCCGTTCGACAACCGTACGACGGTCTATCGCGGATCGGCCGACGACGCGGCGCTGAACGCCGGCGTCCAGCGCTTCGCGGCGGATCCGCAAGGCGTGGCGTTGCTGGCTCATGACGCGGACCTGACCGGACAGATCGTCCGCCCCACCCTGACCGTTCACGCCCTGCGCGACCCGACGGTGAGCGTCGACCTCGAGGCTCTGTACGCCGGGACGGTCTCCGCGGCCGGCCGGTCGGAGTGGCTGGTGCAGACGGTTACGGATGAATCCGACCACAGCCGGTTGTCAGACGCGAGCTATATGACGGTCCTCGACGCGTTGGAGACCTGGATCGATCGGGGCGTCCCGCCAGACCCTGCCGGCTTTCAGGCGCGATGCCAGGCGATCTGGAGCGGGCAGGGGCCCTGTCTGTTCATCGCGCCCTGACAAGGATCCCGTCAGTCCGACGACGACCTGTCTGCGCCCACGGGCCCGCCCCGGACGCCGAACGCCAGCCGGACGGAACAGGCGAAGGCCGGGGGCGCCCGTGCGTCGAATGCCGGCATTGCAGCGGTGGGGCATGACCCTTTGCGGCGGACCAATGCGCCGAAGCGGCGAGAGACTGGCCCGGGCCATCAAAATGCTGACTCCGGGCTAACCCGGCCTTCCTCCCCCCACTGACCGGACCGGTCGCCCCGCCGCCGCCCTCCGGAAGGAGGGCGCCGTCGGATGGATTTGACGGATCTTCCATGTTTGTCGCTTCATTCCCCGGACCGGACAATATTGCAGCGTCCATTGCCCGGCGAACGCTCGGTAATGTGGGAGCCATTTTCGGGCCTGCAGGGACCCGGCGGTTATCGAAGAAGTGCGTGGCGGTGCGGTCAGTCATTCGACCACTTGTCTCCGATCGATCGGGCGGATCTCGGTGAAAAAGACCAAGTTGTGCGCATTTCCACGAATCGCGCTTATGCGCATTTCGCGAACGAGAGGGGAACAGGCGAGGCGGTGGAGCCGGCTCCGCGCCACAAACGGGGCCTAGCCACGAGATCTTCGCTTCGCCCGTCTGAGTCTGTCGACGCTGCGGCACATCCCCCCACACCGTGGCCAGACGACCGGAAGTTCTCCAGGGCTTCTCGGCAGGTGCGGCAAGGTTCGAGAGGGTTATTTATATTCTCGCGCGTAATCTTGAACAATGCGCGTGGACAGGGGACCGCTGTCCACGAGTTCTTGCCAGCGGATCGGGTTGCGTTTCAGGGCGGAGACTACATGGCCGTATCCCGGCGCTCGCCAGTGCAATTCCAGCCAACTGCGCAGGAACGCGAATAGCGTGGCACCGGGAGTATCAGAAGCTACCAATGCCCCGAGGAGCATCCCACCAACCCCGCTCGGAGCATTCCAGATCGCCGACAAGCTGTCCGGTTGGATGTACGTAAATCGTTGAACTTCAGCGACCAAGGCGTTTGTGGCGATACGCTTGCGAGGCCCCGTGAAATCATCACCTAAAAAGGCCAAGGCGTTGCTCATGTGTTCCGCCAACGCACGCCCTAGTCCTCGTTGGAGAGCGCGTCGGAGCTTCGGGTCTGTCTCGCGCTCAATCCAGTCAATCATCCTGTCCAGATAGGCTGGGCTGGCCTTGGCGGCTCTCGCCATCGCGCCAAGGACTATCGCCCCCGCTTGGTCAGTCGTTGCGGCGATGTATCGCTCGCCGTAGTCCATCCATCGGCCCGCACCCTCGCTACGCAGGATGAGCGTTTCGACCAAGTTGGCAGTCTTCGGATGATATTGTTGATGGGTTAGCCAATTTTGCACCCGAGCATGAATGGCTCGATTCTTCGGGCGGCTACTCAAAAGCGGTACAAAGAGGTGTTGAGCCTGCGGGTGTTTGGGAAATGCATCAAGCCAGTCTAGTGCGAGCTGAAGAACCTCTCGACTCCTCCGCCTGGCGACTACCATTGGGTTCAACAGCCAATAGGCCATCTCGTGCTGCGGGTTCGCGCGTATCCAGCTCACCGCTACCTTGTAGGCACGGCGACCCCGGCGATTCGCCTTCACCAGAGGAGCGAGCATCCAGTAGACACTAGGATGCGCCAAGTTTGTTTCAGCCCACGCGGTCGCATCTCGAACTACGGCAGGATTTTCTGATGCCGCTTTGATCAGCGCGGACCAGATCTGGGTCGCTGACGCATGTCCGACCTTGTTCTTAAGCCACACCCGCGCGAGGTCGATGGCCTGTGGAGGCAACGGTCGCGTCGCTAGAAGTGGCACAAGCACATGATGGAGTTGGTCGGAGTCTGCCTCTTGCTTGCACCACGTCAGCGCGAGCTGAATAGCCTTCTCGTCTTCATATGCAGACACCATCGCGCCAACGATGATATGTGCGGCTTGATTGGAGCCCGAATGGGCGACCCACGCGCTTGACACATCCCGCAAACCTTGAGCGTTCGGCCAATGTGCCAACAGGGGCTGAAGCAGCTGTCGAACCCACGGATGAAGGGGGTTAGCCTTGACCCATTCCAGCGCCAGATTGAGTACGTCACGATCTGATGGGCGGACTGCAATGAGAGTTTCGAGAACGTAGTAGCTGACTGGCTCGTTAGCGCTTCGGTGGGTACTGACCCACTCGATCGCCAGTTCTTTCAACCTCTGGTCCGTCCGCCGTGAAGCCAACAGCGGGACCATAACTGAATACGCTTGTGCATTGCCGATGTTGGCTTCGATCCACTCCATCGCCCGGGTGATCGCGTATTTTTCTTGCGGCCAAGCTGCCAAAATGGGGGCGATAGCTCGACCTGATCCACCTAATGCCGTGGCGGACTCTAGCCAGAGCCTGCAAAGGGCCCAACAAGCCGGGCGGTCGAGCCCCCGACGCGAAATCATACTCAGAGCGGCGTCCACGCCCGGGCTGGGCTCCAGGCCTAAGAGGAGATTTTGGGCCGCTTGACGCAGCTCAGCGCTACGCGAGGCGTATTCCGCTAGGTCGCTCACTCGCCAAAGCCATCCGGAGATGTAGCCCGCCAGACTGCTAGGAATCGCCGCTGTGCTGGTGAGCTGAACTGCTTCGTCAACCGGGTTGGGTGCAAGCTTTAGGCCCGGCCGCTTTGTAATGATGTCCATCCACCTTGGAAGGAGTGGCGAACGCTGTCCTGCCGGGAGCGCCGACGACACCTTTGCATTCAGTTCGGCAAGCATCTCTTCAGCGCCGCCGCCGTCACCGTCTTGAAGGATCGGCGTCGTGCCAGCGTTGAACAGAAGTGAGTTGGCCTGAACGGTGTCCTGTCGGCGGGCTGCGGCGATCAAAGACGGTGCTAAGGCTCGACCTAGAGCTTTCGCAACCGTGGTGGGAGGAACAACCCACTCGCGAAACATCGCCCAGCTGATCTGTGGATGAGCGAGTGCAAGACCTCCCCCGTCGCGATCCGAAATCTCGAAGTGCAGTTGCGATTGGGAGCAGAGGGCGATGAACGCATCTTTTTGCTCATCGGCTAGATCCTCCAAAATTTCGCGGGAAGCGGGTAGGCCGATTGCGTTTGCAGCGAGGATTGACTTGGCGAGATCGAACAGGCCCAGCCGCCGAAGGCGCCCGCGAAAACTCGCCGCAAAAGCTGCGATTGGCTCGTGCTGTACCAACTCGAACAGCCAGATCACAAGTAGCCGGTTCTCGGCTTCCGCCGGGACGGCCAAAGCCGTGTGGCCCGTACGATTTGTGTACCATTCGGCAAAGCTGGCCATTTCTTCTGATGCAAGGTTCGGCACATCGAAGCTGTGGACGTCTGCTACTGTCGCGAACTCAGACTCGAAAGTCTCCCGTTCAATGGTCGGGCCGCAAGTGAGGATCGCGACCTTTGGCATAACGAGATTCGCTGCTTGGTGAATGGCGGCATTCCACGCATCATGATCAGTAACGAATGGCAGGTCGTCGACCAAAGCGACCGAAGGAAAAGCGGCAGGGCTGGTATAACCTCCTTGAAGTTCACGCTGTTCATTGATCCACTTAGGTAGGTCGTCTGGTGACCTTAGCACGGTGACGCTGCGTCGCTCCGTTCCGGTCAAAATATGCTGCGCTAGCTGCAAGAGAAGAACTGATTTTCCTTCACCAGACCTTCCGCTAACCCAAAACATTGGTATCTTCGTCGATTGGTCATTTTGCTGAAGGTCTTTCCACCACGCTCCGTAGTCACGAACCATTTCGGAGAAAACACGTGGTCGCTCTCGAAATCTATTCATCTTAAGATCGGACAGAAGTGGCCTTCTATTGAAGACGATTGAGGTATCTTCGTGAGCCCCAGGTTCTAGGCGAACATCTGATGCGCTCAAGCGGATTCCGGTGGGAGTCCGAAGGGCGGCGCGCCACCTTCCTTGGGCCGTGAACTCGCGTGCGAGCGCTAGAGCCAAGTCTTCGAGCGCGAAACGACTGGGATGCTCGAAAGCCCGCAGCAGCATGCTGAGACAGGCATCAATGAAGCCCGAAGAATCTGTAACACCAGCTCGCCACAGCACTTCGTGCAGGCCCACAAACGGATCTTGTTCCTGCCAAATCGCGTCGTCCCATTGGAACGAAGCGACGACCGCGGTCCAAACTTCTAGTTTGACATCCTCGCCAATCACCTCTCGCGGATCCAAGTCCCGAGGTCTGATGGTGGTCTGAAGGTTCAGGCATGCGATCCGGAACCTGATCCTTGTCAGTAGAGATGGCTCGCAAAGTAAAGCAATTTCGTACGCCTCACGGAGAGCGGAGCGCAGAGAAGTCACTGTCAGCGTGCGTTTAACCTGAATTAGCTGAGCAAGCCCGTTCTTAGGAAAAAATACATCTGACAGCAGCTCAGTCTTGGCAAGTTCTGTAGGATTATTTCCCTGCTCAAGACCTTCGAAGAAGCGTTGTAGATAAACCGCTGCTTGGAAGGAGAAGCCCGCGAGCGCCCACCATCCACCGCGTGCTCTACGGTTCTCGCCCCAAGCCGCGATGAGCGTTTCGAGGCTTTCTGCGCGGGGACCGATCTCCGCAGATGGTGTCTCGTTCAAATTGCCCTCCTGAGTCCGCCCCCGGCCAACCTAGGCCACGCGACCCAGAGCCACAATTGTGCGAGCCGTAGGCGAACAACACTGATGCGCTTCAATCTGCGAATTGTCGGTAGGAGGCGGTGATTCACGCCGGCCGGGTTGATCTCAGCAACGATATTGCTGCATCCGCCAAGGCTTTGATCGGCATCGGGAGGGTCCATCGCGGGTTGCGCAGTGGTGCTGTCCGGATGAACATATCGTCGTTCCGGGGAGGCATCATGGAAGACGCGGCTTGGCCAGTGGATCAGAGCGCCCCGACACCGGACTGGTATCGAATGTGTTTCCGAAACGCCTTGCGGCGGGTCGCGGTCACGATCAACCGCCTCGAGCCTCACCCTTGGCGGTCGGTCGATCTCAGCTGCAGCGACGAGGATCTCGCCGCACGCTTCGAAAAGCGCGGCTGGGACCGGCAACTGATTGCTTTCAACGAGATGGCGCGTGATAGCCACACGGCGGACGACGATCAGTACCAAGCGGAGAATTTCTTCTATTGCGACGTCGATTTCCGCGCCCGCTCGAAGATCCGCCTCGCCGTATTCAAGGTGCCGGCACCGTTCCTGGACTGGGGCTATCGCCAACTCCACAGGCCGGCGGGTTCTAGCGAAGCCTTGGGCCTGCAGGCCTATCGGGGTGGCGCCGATGACCCGGCGTTCGTGCGACATTGCGCCACGAACTACCTAGTGAAGAACTTCTGGCACAACTTCACCCACAGGGTCCTCCAAGGGATCACGACGGACAACTACCACCAGTTTCGCGGCCTCGCGCGAGAGGATTCGGACTTTGAAGCTGACCACGTGGCCAACCTGTTGCTGCTGCGCGCCTATGGCCAATCCGTGCACACCACCGGCAAGTCCGGGCCGGCGACGCGCCATGCGCGGGAGGTGATTTTCAACCGTAATCGCTGCAATCGGGTTTTCGCTGAACGCGCGCGCCTGCGCGCCGGCGATCGTAACGCGATGTCGGTGGAAGAGCGCTGGGAGGAGCTCGAATGGCGCTTCTGTCGTCGGACATCCAACGCGATCAGCACGCGTCTGCTGACTCTCGGTCTGGCGACGCCGACCGTCCGCGTCTTCCTAGGCGGCGCGCGCCGAACCAGCGTGACATCCGGCAATCGCTGGCGTGAAGGCGACGTTATCGTCGAGATCGGCGGCTGCCGCATCAATACCGGCGTCAAGCCCTACCTGCCCGACGACGAACTGAAGGGGGAGCCGATGGCCGCACGACGCCAAGCGATGCGGTCCGCCTCGATCGAGCGGGAGGGCGAGATCGTTACAGTCGCGGTGAACCGCTATCGGCAAAGGTTGTCTGAAGACCCAGCCTTCAAACGAGGAGCCGACGCGGCGCTCGAACCGCTCTGGGCCAGGCTGGGTATCCCTAGCGGCTAGACCCGCCCGTATCGCCGCTCATGCGCAAAGCGCGAAGGCAGGGCCGCCGGTCCGCTCTCGAGCGGCCACTTGAACTCTCCCAGACAGACTGGCGGTTCTGCTATGCTTGGCCATGATCGATCTCGTCGCCAGTGATCGCGTTCGTCGTTACGGGCTTCCCGAGTCTCTGCGCGTTCCGATTGCGGCTATCGATGAACTGGCGATCGAGAGGCATGTTGGAGTGATCTCCGAGACCCTGTCCGGCGCAGGCACGCGAAGGGCATTTCTCGTTCGGGCGCATCCGCCGCTCCCCGCCGATCCGCGGCTACCAATCTGGGAACAGCCCGGAGCGGATATGCTGCACCAACCTCTCCAGGTTTGGGTTCACCGGACCTATGGCCGCTACCGCCGGGCCTACCAGCGGGCTTTTCCGGATACCGAACTCGATGGCCTGGTTCTCAGCCATGCGATGAACAGGCGACTTGCGGCGGCCAAGGGGTTTGACTTTGTACGCCTCACGCCCACATCACGCGCTGCGAATTCCAGCAGCGCCTTTGCTGAGGGCTGGGCGATTGACCGGCACTCTGTCGACGAGCAGATCGAGAGGAACCGCAAGTTGGGCCTGTCCGTCCAGTATGCCGACCTCACCGACCTCATGCTCATACTGGACATTAGGCTCGGCGGCGGCGTGATGGACGCGGTGAATGAAGGCCAGAAGCTGATCCGGCCGCGAGCATAGACCTGCTAGCCGGGAGGCGCGCGAAATGCCGGCGACGGCGGATGGCTTCGAGGATTGCCGATTATGCGCATTTCGGGAACGGGACGGGAACATTGCGTGCAGGGCCGGACGGTTAAGATGTGGTGGGCACGCGTGATGTCTCCCTCGGCGGTCGCCGATGTGACCGTTTGTGACGCACTCATCCCGTGTAAGGTGACGCGAGGGAGAGACGGATGGGACGTCTTCAGGGAAGCAACGTCTGCGGCGGAGGCGTGGTGGCGCCTTTGGGGCACTGGCGCGCCCCGTTCGGCGCAGCCTGCGGTGACCGACGGGGCGAGGGGTGACGACGTCGGCGCCGCCGATGCGGCCTGGCCTTTCGAAATCGCAGATCGCCGCCTTCGAACAGTGCGCCCGCAGACTCTGGCTCGCGGTTCACCAGCCCGACTCCGCTGTGACGGACGACAGCGCCCAAGCCCGCTTCGATACGGGCCGTGAAGTTGGGGCCGTCGCCCGGTCTTTGGCGCCAGAGGGGGTACTGGTCGACGCGGACCCCGACCTGGAGGCTGCGCTGGTGGCTACGCGGGCATGGTTCGCCGCCATAGATCGGCCGGTGTTCGAGGCCACCTTCGAGCACGAGGGCGTGCTGATCCGCATCGACGTACTTGAGCCGATGGCCGACGGCGGTTGGCGGGTCGCTGAGGTCAAGAGCTCAACCTCCACCAAACCGCACTACCGGGCCGATCTGGCCACCCAAGTGTGGGTCGCGCGTCAGGCTGGCGTCCCGATCGGCAGCGCCACAATCCGCCATATCGACAACCGATTCTTGCTGACAGAACCGGGGCGGTTCGAAGGGCTATTGGCGGACCATGAATGCCTCGCGGACATCGAGGTGCTGGTGGCTGAGCGACCGACGGTGATCGAGGCTGCGCGGGCGGTTCTGACTGGGCCGGATCCCGCCATTGCGCCGGGCGATCACTGCGTCTCGCCCCATCCTTGTCCGTTCTCCGACCACTGCAACCGGGGTCTACCCGAGCCGCCGGCATGGCCGGTGACTATCCTGCCGAATGGCGGCGGGCGGCGCTGGCTCGACGTCGGGGTCCATGATCTGCTTGCGGTCCCCGAGGCGGCGCTGACCAATCCCGTCCATCGGCGGGTGTATGAAGCGACGCTGAGCGGCGTGACCTTCCACGATGTCGATGCGGCCCGCGCCGCGATCGGCGACTGGGCCTTTCCCCGGGCTTGGCTGGATTTTGAAACCATTGCCTTTGCAGTCCCGCGCTGGATCGGAACCCGGCCCTATCAGCAGATCCCGTTCCAGTTCTCCGTCCATGTCGAACAGCAGGACGGCGGGATCGAGCACCGGGCCTTCCTTAGTCTCGACGGAGAAGATCCCCGCCGCGCCTGCGCGCAGGCCTTGATCGACGCGGTGCCTGAGGCCGGTGCGGTCATCGCCTATAGCGCGAGCTTTGAACGGAGCCGGATCCGCGAGCTGGCCGTTGCCTTCCCGGACCTGGCGCCGCCGCTGTCGGCGATGGCGGATCGCCTCGTCGATCTCCTGCCTGCCACCCGAGCGGCCTGGTATCATCGCGACCAGCGCGGCAGCTGGTCGATCAAGGCGGTCCTGCCGACCATTGCGCCTGAGCTCGACTATGGCGGTCTGCAGGTGAAGGACGGGGAGCAGGCCCAGGCGGCCTGGCGCGAGATCACGGGCGGCGCGGATGAAGTGCGGCGGACTCAGCTGGAACGCGGTCTGCTTGCCTACTGCGAGCGAGACACATGGGCGATGGTCGTGCTGGCGCGGCGGCTGTGTGCAGATTGAGGGGCGGGATGCGACGCGATTGAGACTCCTGCAGCACACCAGCTGCACCGGATCACGGTGGCCTTGTTGGGTTGCTGGCGTCCGTCGTCAAATCTTGCCAAGTGCCGGTGGTGAACAAGGTCGAGGATACAGGATTCCGAGAACGCAGCAGGGCTGACTTCCTCCTAGGTCATGCATGTCGTGTTACCGTCGCCGGCGATGCGCCGCCTTAGCAACCCGGAAGCCCGTTTGGGCAAACATGTTGGCCAAGCGTCCTACTATCACCGTTGCGTAGAAGGCAGGCTCGCACCAGATCTGATGGCGTGTCTGCGGGAAGCCGAACTGCATGCTGGTTGCGACACTTGGAACGTTGTGAAGGTCCGTCGAGACCGGCCGCAGCGGGTTTCATTGCTCACCTATGAGGATTTCAGCTCGGCCTTTCCCATCCTGCTGGAAAGCTTGACCGTCGATCTGGGAAGCGGCTCGGTGTCGGCGCGCTCCTATCGGGAGCGAGCCAATCCCCCGATCCTGCACCGCAAGGAACTATTGGTCGGTAGGGACCATCCCGATTTTGAGCTCTATCTCGGGCTGACCCGCGCCTTGGAGACGCTGGGTCTGCTCGACGATGCCGCCGGGATCGGAACCCGGGGACCCTGGCAGACCCGGTTGGCGCTGGCCGGGGTCCGGGTGGAAGACCACGACCTGGTTCAACTGGATGCGGCGGATGGACCGACCATCCATCGTCACCGGGCGGCGATCCACCGGGACGGTCTTTCCGCGCCGGTTCAGGCCTTGCTGACGCATGGGCTGATCAAGTCGGGGGTGACGGTCTTCGACTATGGTTGCGGGCGAGGCTCTGACATTCGCGGCCTGCGAGACTTGGACGTGCAGGCGTCTGGCTGGGATCCCTATTTCGAGCCGAACGCCGAGCTGAAGCCTGCTGACATCGTCAACCTCGGCTTCGTGCTGAATGTGATCGAGCGCCCGCAAGAGCGCCTCGAGGCGCTGCGACACGCCTTTGCCCTCGCCGGCCGCTGCTTGGCCATAGCGGTGATCCAGCCCAACGCCGCGCGTTGGTTGACCGGGCGACCCTACGGGGACGGCGTCCTCACGCGGCTCGGAACCTTCCAGAGGTTCTTCACGGCCGAAGAGGTCAAGACGTTGGTCGAACAGGTCTTGGAACGAGAAGCCTTCGCTGTCTCCCCGGGCGTCTTTTTTGTCTTTAAGGACGCGGAAGCTGAACAGGCGTTTCTACTTCGCCGTCAGGACCGGCGGCGTCCGACGGTCTGGAGCACCGCCCTCCGCGAGGACAGGCTCAATGCGCGCAAAGAGGCCCTCGGGGGCGAGCTCGACCGGATCGTTGACTTGGTCCTGGAGTTGGGACGGTGGCCGTTTGCGGACGAGGTGGACGACGACGTTAGGGTTCGGATCAAGGCGGCCGGGGTCGGCTACCCAACGGTTCTTCGGCTGGCTCAGAGCCAAGTTGATGACACCGCCATGGTTCTTGCCGCCGAGGCGCGTCGAGAGGACCTGTCGGTCTATTTCGCGCTCAATCTGTTCAATCGCCGTATTGCTTATCGGACGCTGCCGATCCGGCTCCAGCGTGACGTCAAGGCCCTTTTCGGGGGCCATGCGGCCGGGTTGGAAGCCGGTCGGAGGTTGCTGTTCAGCCTCGCCGACATCGGATGCCTGAAGGACGCCGCCAAGGCATCGGTGGCGAGCGGCGACGCTGTCATGGTCGACACGGCTCTGTGGGTCTCCGCGGAAAATGTCAGACGGCTTCCTGCCATTCTTCGTTGCTTCATCGGCTGCGCGGAACGGTATTTCGGCGGCCTTGAGCAGGCCGAGCTGTTCAAGGTCCATCTGGACACCGGCAAGCTCACCGCCTTGGCCTTCTCCGACTTCTCAACCTCGCCCCTTCCGCGCCTGAAAACGCGGGTGAAGATCGATCTGCGTCGGCAACGGATCGACGTCTTTGATCACGAGGAGGAGGATCAGCGGATGGTCGGCAAAGGGCGGTTTCTGGGGCGGGATCACCGGACCTTTGCGAACCAACTCGCCTTTGACGCCGCTCTTGCCTCGTCAGGGCTGGTTGGTTCCCAGTTTCGAGCCCGGTCCGGGGAGATCGAAGCGGCACTCTCTCAGGCCGGTCTTGTTCAAGACGGTTGGCGGATCATCCCGGCCAAAGATCTGCAAGAGATCGCCTAGTGAGGCGACGCGGAAGGGGACGAAGTCCGCTCCGGTCCACCAAGGTCACTGCCCGCGAATGGTCGGGACCATGGCTGACATGGATAGGGCGTTCCGCGCCGTAGAGGTAGAGTCGATCAAACGGCGTCTCATCGACGATGAAGCAGGCGACGTCCCGGCTGGACGTTGCGGGTACGAACAGGTCCACCGCTTGGCCGAGGCGCGGACAGATCCATCGGCCAGCGCGGTTGCGCTCGTGGCCGGCGTGCTGGTCCAGCTGCGGTGCCACCCCGCGGCCGATGACGCGGGCTAGGGCAGGGGAGGCGAATCCATAGGTCAGCGTCACCCTTCCAAACCGCTCGACGAGGGGATCGAGCACCTCCCGCGCCAGGGCCTCCATGGCGCGGTAGGTTTCTTCTGACCTGGGCTGGTTGTCGACGCGGGTCCGGCGCCAGGCTTCGCTGCATTCGCACAAGTCCCGGTAGGTGAAATGGCGGCTCGCCGCCGCATCCAGCGGGCGAGCGGTCACGCTAGGCCGCCTCCGCCTTCCGCTCGTCGACCTTGCGGGCCAGGCCCGCGACGGAGCGGATAGTCCGGTCCGCCGCCAGATAGCCCAGTCCCCTGTGCACGTGCAGTCGGAACTGTTCGTGCAGGGTGGTGTCGTCGATCGGCAGATTGTCCCGCAGGCAACGTTGCTTGAGCAAGGCCAGATACAGTTCGTGATGGCTCCCGCCGAAGACGCGCCAAGCGATCTCCACGGCGGCTTCGCCCTTGAACAACCGCATGGGAGGCCGGGTCGGCTCTGCCAGAGAGGCGCAGAAGGCCCACCGACAGAGCACGTTCCATGTTTCGACCCCGGTGTGGCGCTTCAGCCGGATGAGCTGTTCGCGGCCCTGCTCGTCGATCCTTACGGTCTCGATCGCCATCAGGCGGCCTCCATCGCGGCGTTGGCGAAGGCGTAACCCGGCTCGACGACGCTGCCCCCGGCCGCGGCGTCGTAGCGGATCGTAAAGGTGCGCGACAGGAAAGGTTTGAGCCGCTCATAGAGCGGGCCGTCGATCTCTTCGTCCGTCGACAGCAGGATCACCTGATCGCCCGCAAACGGGAAATATCGGTCAACCAGACGGCTGCGGTGCTGAGAGTCCAGACGGCCGAGAGGAGTGTCAATCACAGTCGGCGCCGCCTGACCGGAGGCCTTGGCCAGCGCCCACAGCAAGGCCACCGCGAGAAGCTGGCGCTCCCCGGCCGAAAGCTGATCCGGCGACAGAACGCCCCAGCCTCCGTCGCGAAGCTCGATGGCGAAGCTCTTGGGATCGATGCGGACATCGGTGATCAGGTCCGACTTTCTCATCAGCTCCCCCAGAGCTTCGAGAATGAACCGCTCCAGGCGATGGACGTGGTGGCTGACCACTTCCTGTTTGAATGCCTTCAATGTGGCCCGGGCCTTGGCCGAGTGTCGAACAATCCGGTTCGCGTCTTCCTGGGCCAGACCGAGGCGAACTTGCTGATTGAGGCGCGACTGATATCTGGCGCGAGCCGCCGCGACCTCTCGCTCGGCCGTCTCGTGCGCTCGTACCGCGACGAGCAGTTCTGCCTCGCATTCGATCAGGTCCGCCTCATCCTGCTCGAGCGCCGCCACGAGCGGTTCGATCGTCTCCGGCGCGGGCACGGCCGCGAGCTGGCGGTCGAGGTCGTCCTTCTGGGCTTCCAGCCCATCCAGACGGGCCAGCAACCGGTCGCGTTCAGTCAGACTTTCGGCCAGTCCGCTCTCGACTAGGGTCTCCAGGCCGAGCCGGGCCATGGGAGACAGGTCGATCCAGGCGTCGCCCGCGCTTCGCTCGGCCAGACTGGCGCGGTCGGCGTCCAGATAGGCGTGGGCCTCGGCGACCATGTCGACGGAGCCTCCAGCGCCTTGGAGCCAGGACAGCAGGCTCCGATCACGACCCTCGAGATGGTGCAGAATGATCCGCATCGATTCCGTGTCGGCCTCGGCCCGCGCCTGTCCGACGACCTCTTGCGTCAGGTCCTGAACCAGCAACAGCGGCGCGACATCGCCGGCCCAGCTGCGCATATCCTTGCGGGCGGCCTCCAGCTCCGTCTCCAGCCGGGCCTTTTGATCCGCGAGGGTCTGACGGGATGAGAAAAGATCGCCGCCCTGTCGCCGGAGATCCGCCCTCGACTTGGCTACGGAGGAAGCGCATCGGTCCCGGCGCATGCGCACGCCGGCGACCGCCTCATAGTGCGTGCGCTGTCGTTCGCTCGCGGCGTCAACGTCCGCTTCCGCCGCCGCCAGCTCGGCGCGCACGTCGAGTTTGGCCTGCTCGGCCAGTTTGCGGCGTTCAAGAACATCCAGGTCGAGCTCGAGGCGTTCGACTATATCGAGTCCGAGCAGCGCCTTGACGGCGACCCCCACGATCTCGGCTGAGCGTTTGAGGTCGGCGAACTGTTCGATCTTCTCACCGTCGAAGAAGAACAGAGGCGCAATGCGTGGCGGCAGCATCTCCTCGCCGAACTCCGACCAGTGCTGCGTCAGCACCCGATCAAACTGGCCGTCAACCAAGACCTCGAAATGCTCCTTCACGCCGGACTTGTGCGCTGTCCAGCTGCGTCTAACGCCATATCGCCGCTCACACCCCGCGACCGTCCGGCGGAAGTTCAGCTCGAGACTGGCCCCTTCTTGAGGCGAGGCCCGACGGTGGATGGCACCCTGCAGATAGGCTTCGTAGCCCCCGGCACCCCTGAGGCCCGCTTGGGAGAGCCGGCCATAAAGCGCCAGCTGAAGCCCCTCGAGAAAGGTTGTCTTGCCGGCCCCATTCTGAGCCCCGATCAGGACCACGGGGCGATCAGCCGCTTCGGGCGTCAGGGTGAAGACCTGGCGACCACGGTAGACGCCGAAATCATGCAGAACCAGTTCGTCGAGGATCATGGCCGCGCCCGCGCGTTAGAAGCTGCGCCCGATCGGGGCGACGCCAGTTCAACCTGCAGGGTGTCGGCCACGCTGCGGAAGTCCGTCCCCGGCGCCACGACTTCATTGACCAGCTCATCGAGATCCCTCCGCCGCATCGCCCGGTCGGCGGCGTCTTCCGCGTCGTCATAGAAGCCGCGCTTGAAGGCGTCCTCGAGGCGGTCGAACAGCTTGGCCCGGCGCGAAGTCGTCCGGTAGCTGCGCTCGACCTCGAGCAGTTCGCGCATCAGCTCGAAATGGACGGGATCGCCCTCCGTCAGCCGCTTGAGGATCTTCATCTCGGGATCACCAAAGGGCTGGGCGTCGTCCAGCTTGCCACCAGCGAACGGACGCCCCGTTATCTCCTCATGGATGCCGGGCAGCGAGTCCTCGAGTTCGTATTTTTCGACCACCCAGAGCCGCCGGATTTCCGCCAGCTCCTCGGGCTGGATCAGCATGATGCCGCGCACTTCGGGCGGTGCCTTGGGGTGGTTGCGCACGACCTCTTGGGCGGCGAGCAAACGCCGCAGCCAGTCCTCGCGCGTGGCTTGGGTATAGGGCCCTGGGACGGGGCGGTCGGTCTGGTTGATCAGCTGGACATGGCCGCCCATCCGCCGGAAGTCGCGTTTGTCATGATCCGGCTCGTCCAAGGCGTCGCGAAGGGCTAGAAGCGGCGCCATCCACTCCTTCTCCTCGTCATTCTGGATCATGGCGGACATGGACTTGTCCTTCTCCACCAGGGTGCAGACCCAGCATCCGAAGCGGCTGTCGCCGCAGCTCGGCGTGGAGGTGTCCAAGACGATCGGACATTCCGCGTCCTGGGAGGCGCCCTGATACATATTGAGCAGGGCCTTGTTGTCGTACCCCCACGGGTTCTTCACCTGCATGAGGAAGAGCCAGACGTCGTCGTTCGACCAGTCGGCGATAGGGCTGTAGATGAAGGCGTTGGGCAGCGACCCATGGGAACTCAGGTTTGCCCGCACCTTGCCTTCGTCATTGGCGTTCATACGCGCCGCCCGCACGGTGCTTTCGGCCTTGCGCGTGCCCAGAACGACGATGGCTTCGCCGTTCTGCTTGACGACGTCCGAGATGAACTCATCGGCCGGCTTGATCTTCATCCGCTCGGTGCACCACCGGAATTTGGGGCGCGGCGCCGGATAGCCACGCCCGATCAGATTGACCCAGAAGGTATTGCGGACGTCTGGCGTCAGCTTGTGCGGCGTGATCGGCAAGTCCCGAACCCGGGCAGCCTCGCCCATCACCTCATGGGAGCGGTCGACCCAGGCGGCCACGACGGGGTTTTCGACCAGGGTGTCGGTCGAGATGACGTGCACCGGCTTTCGGGCCACGCCCTTTGGTAACTGTGCGAGCGCAAGCCAGACCAGTTGCAGGATCGCGGTCGAATCCTTGCCGCCGCTGTAACCGACGACCCAAGGGATCTGGTCTGCCAGGTAGAGGTCCTGGATGCTGCCGAGCAGCTCCGCCACGGCCGGGCGGAACCCTTTCTCGCTGAAGGCCGACGGCCGGATCGTCTTACTCGGTTCGCTCATACTCGCCTCGAAGGAAGGCGTCCTCGATCCGCTGGTCCTCGGGGGAGAGGGGCAGGGTCAGACGCTGCTTGATGTAGTTGGCCGTCAAGGTGACGTTCTGGGTCTTCTTTGACAGCTTGCCGCGCACGACGGCCCGGCCAGACCAATCCGGGTTGCTGCGCGACCAGTCGATATCGGAGAGTCGGTGGATGCGCTCGCGCCAGTCGGTCGGCGCCTCGCGCAGCAATGCGGCGCCCACCTTCCCGATGGCCTGCAGAACCACGCCATGTGAGTGGATGAGATCTTGGCGCACCTCGCCGGACGCCAGCCTTCCTCGTCGGACCTGTTCCCACTCTGGCAGCTGATGGGCGACCGCCTCCCAGAACGATCGCGCCTTGGCCAGACGCTCTTCAAAGGACTCGCTCTCACATTCGGCCAAGAGAGCGTTGGTCGCTTGGTAGAGCGCGCTCATTGTGAACAGCCGCCGAGCCCGCGGCGACAGGGTGCTCTTCTCGGTTTCAACAAGGTCGCGAAACGGCAGGGCTTCCGCCACGAGACGCCTAACCAGCTCCGCTTCGGTGTCGCGATGATCGTACAAGATCGAGATCGAAGTCGAAGGGCGGATCGCGTATCGGTTCAGGTCAGCGAACATCTGCTGGGAGCGCGTCAGACCGATATCACTAAAGAATACAACAGCGATGCTTTCGTCGCCCAAAGCGGGGTTGGTTTTAAGCGCCGCTTCAATGGCGGCTCTCCGGTGTTGTCCATCGTTGATGATGAACTTGCCAGCCATGCCGATCCGCAAGATGCCCAGACTCGGGTTTTCTGCAGTCGATTCGAACGATAGCTCGGCGTCGACTGACGCCGTGAGAGCGGAGAAGACATAGCTGTCTTCATGATCCGTCAGATAACGCGCCATCTCTGGAACGCGCGCCTTGTTCAGCGTGCGTTGGGCCCGCAGTGCTGGCGTCAACTCTTCCTCATCGAACAAAAAGATCTTTGGAATCAGCCTGAGCGGACACATCGAGACATAATATTCTCGCTTGGCCTGCACGCCGCGGATTGCAGGAAATATGTATTGAAACGCCTCGTCCATCGGGGCCACTGAGAGGTTGATCACAAACTGTATGTCATCAAGAATGACAAACAGGTCAAGTTCAAACACGGTCCTGATTCATCACTTTCGTCGGTTTTGGAGAGCCCCGGTGCCCCTGTATCTCGACCACGCCGCAACAACCCCTTTGGCTCCCGAGGTACGTGAGGCGGTAGTGAAGGCTCTCGACGATGACTTCGGCAACGCGGGAAGCCGAACGCATGAATTCGGTTCAAGAGCTAAGCAGGCAGTGCAAGCCGCCCGGGCAGCCGTAGCCAGCGTCGTCGCCGCCGACCCCGCCGATGTGATTTTTACGTCGGGAGCTACGGAGGCAAATAATCTCGCTCTGCTTGGCATGGCTGCAGAAGGGACCCGTACGGGGAAACGCCATATCGTCACGACCGCCATCGAACATAAGGCTGTGCTTGAGCCTCTCTGTGTCCTGCAGAGCCGGGGCTTTGAGGTGACCTATCTACCAGTCGGTCCGAGCGGCCGGATCTCGGCCTCGAGCGTGCTGGAAGCTGTGCGAGAAGACACGCTTCTCGTATCGGTGATGCAGGCGAATAATGAGACCGGCGTCCTGCAGCCGATAGATGCGGTGGCCGACGGACTTGCTGACCATCATGCGATCTTTCACGTGGACGCCGCCCAAGGCTACGGCAAAGACCTCGTCCCCCTTCGTCATCCGCGAATCGATTTGATCGCTGTTAGCGCCCATAAAATCTTCGGGCCCAAAGGTGTTGGGGCTCTGATCTCGCGCCGGCGGGGATACGCCCGTGCGCCGCTCGAGCCGCTGATCTATGGCGGGGGTCAGGAGCGAGGTTTGCGTCCGGGTACTGCTCCCGTCCCACTCTTGGTCGGCTTTGGAGTGGCGGCACAGCTCTGCCTGCGAGACCACGACAAACGGCTACAGCGATGTGAGGAGCTCAGACGCGAAGCCCTCGAAGCGTTCGGCGCCCTGGACTTCGATATCAACGGGATAGATGAGCCGCGCTTGGCTCATATACTGAGCGTGGCATTTCGAGGCGTTGATTCCGAGGCCTTGATGCTCAGCTTGAAGGACCTGATTGCGATCTCCAACGGGTCCGCATGCACTTCGGCAAATTACGAAGCCTCCCATGTCCTCACGAACATGGCGCTGAGTGCCGATCGTGTCGCGGCCACCGTGAGGCTGTCGTGGGGGCCGCTTACGCCAATGGTGCCTTGGGCGGAAATCGCCGCTCGGGTGTCTTCACTTCAGTCGGAATGTTAGCGGTCTTGAATGGCCCGGCGATCCAGTGCCCAGAGCCTAGACAAGGTGATGGTGCAGATCGTAGCGCTCAAGGATGGGTTCGAGGGCATCAAGCGCGTCAGCAGAATTGCGCGCCAACCGTGCGAACTCGGCGACCCGCTTCAGTTCATTGATCATCAGTTGTCGCTCCATTGGTGAATCGTCAGCAGAGTCGTCGGGAATCCTCACGACGAAGTCGTAGATCCGCGCATACTCCTTGCTCGGCGCGCGGCGGAGAATTCGTCCCCGCCGCTGGATGAACTGCTTTGGATTCCGACTACTGGCCAAGATGTAGGCCGTGCGGCAAGCCGGCACATCGATTCCTTCATCCAAACACCGGATAGCGACCAAAGCGTCGACAAGACCGAGCCGGAAATGATCCAAGATCTCGATCCGGGCGGCCCGGCTTTCGCGCGAGGTAAACTGAGCATTCGACCACCCCAGCCCATGAAGCTCTTGGGACGCCAGTTCGATCTGGCGCATCGGCAAGCCGCTGTCCTCGTCCTCGGTTCGGCCGTCGCCGCAATAGAAAAGGCTCATCTTTTGGGGGGGCTGGTCAGCAAGCAGCTTGCGTAGGGCGGGCATTTTGTTAGCGGCGGCACCAAGTAGTCGTGCGCGCTTCATCAACAAGATCTTGATCCGGTCGTCTGACGAGGATTCCGGGTCCTTACCTCCAGCCTGGGCCATGAGCTTGGATAGCTGATCGCTTAGTCTGCGATATTCCTCAACCTCGTCGTCGGTTAGATCTACTAGTACTACATGATAGTCGTAGGGCGTTAGTACTTTGTCCCGAAGCGCATCGGCCAAAGTATAAGTGTCGACGATGTCGCCGTAGTAGCTGAGTAGGCGTTCCGTCACGTCGGGATCAAGATAGTGCTCGGGCGTAGCCGATAAACCCAAACGCATCTTGGCTTGCTCTGGTAGGGCTGCCCTGAGACCTGGGCTGGCGTGATGGTGGCATTCATCTCCGACCCACATCAGATGTTCGCCGGGGATCTGCGCTAGCATCTGCTGGAACCGCTCGCCCTGAAGCGTGCGGTTGACCACGACGATGCATGCGAAGTTGAGCGCGTGAGTCTCAAAAAGCATTACGAGCCGGCTCATCTCATCAGTCCAGTCCGCGGCATTGGCGTAACAACGCAGCGGGGTGATGTTGAACTCTGCCAAGGTGTCGACCCATTGATCAGCGAGGTTCTGATAAGGAACCGCAACGATCAGGAATAGGCGTTGGGTCTGCTCGAAAAGCCGAACCGCTCCATAGATTGATGTAATGGTCTTGCCGGCGCCGGTGGCCAAAGCCAAGACGCCGCTTAGCCCCGCAGCCTTCCACTTCTGAAGGGCCGATCTCTGGTGGTCCATGATCGAGAACGGTGCGCCCCCGAAGGTGACTGGCAGGCGAGGCGCTTCGAAGTCGGGCGCATTGTCCGTCGGCCGGTAGTGCTTACGCCAGAGGTCAATCTCGATCTCCGGAGTTGGGAATCGCGCTTGGCTTGCAATTCTTACTAGGCGGTCACGGGCGGCCTCGGGGAAGTCGAGCACGATGGTGTCTCGGGCCTTGTTGTCCCAAAGCCGCTCGAACCCATCGATATAAGGTCGGAAATGTTCTTCGTATTCCGTCCGCCAAGTCTTGAAGACGTTTACTGACTCGAAATTGAAGTCGGGAACGAGCGCATTTGCCGTCTCGTTGGCTGAGCCTTGGAAGACGACCCCGTCGCCGGTGCGGTCGCGCAGGATTCCAATCTTTTCATGGTACATGCCGCGTCGCTTCAGGGCGAGCTTGACGTCCAAACGACCGGTCGCGATCAGGTAGGACAGGGCCTCCAGGCGCCGTTGAAACAGCCCGTCGGAAACTTCCCCCAGGGCTTGGCTGATTACATCACCATAGCGTTCGGAAAGCTTTCGCGTCTCATAGCCTTCCCGCATTGCGTCTACGTCCTCGGCGGCCAACTCGCCGCCGATTACCAAACGCATCTTGCCTTCATTGCCGATGAAGGCGCTCAACCCCTGCGCCGCATATGAGATCATGCCTGCGGAGAAATAGCCGACTGCGCGATCGTAGGTGACCGCTTGGCTGAGCGCGGGGATGTAGAAATCCTCGAGCAGGCTGTCAGTTTCCGAACGATAGACTGCCTTGAGAGGAAGATCGCGAAGCACGCCTAGAACTCGACGTCGGCCAACACTTCATCAGCGCGGTGCTCCGGCTTCAAGAAGCCGTATTTCTGCATGGCGGCGAGGAAAGCACGGTCGCCGTTAAGATCGTCAGGCTTCTCATTCAACCATCCCTTCATGATCTCCAGTCCCCCATTTGCATAACCCTCGAATATCTCTGTCATCTCGTCTTCGGCGTCCTCGCGTAGAATCTCGGCGGACTTTCGGTGAGCCAATGGAATCAAAAAGAGCAGGTCCAGCGCCAGTTCGCTGTTCTGCCAGATCCGATAGTCAATCTCGAGCATGTCGCCCTTTGGCGGTACGAAGGCGTCCTTCTCAAAACCCAGCATGGCCGCAAAGCAGATGAGCTCGCGCATCGTAGGGAAGATAGATTTTTTGCTAGCCGGGTGAGCTGTCTCGGCGAACTGCCGGACCAGCGCCTCATGCGTTTTCAGCCACTTAACCGAGCGCATCAGTGAACCCGTTCAATGCGCGTCAGTGTGCGCGGCTGGTTGTAAAGCGATGCAAAATATTGCTTGTCCCGCAGCACGATCTGATCGTCCGGCTTCTCGCCACGATCACCTCTATTCTCCGACACCAAGACGTACTCTGCGCCGATATAGGGCTCGAGCGCCTTCATCACCGTCTGGTCGCCTTGGCTGCTGGATACGAGGAGGATGACCTGAGACGCCATCTTGGTGATGAACTTGGCCGTGGCCTCCCGGTATTTCGCGTCGAGCTGACCGAATGGGGAATCCAGAACCAGAGGGGCGACCACTCCGGGCGACAAGATCTCCCCGCTAGCCCCGCTTCGAAGCCGACTGTACTCAATGAGAGCCGAGGTGAATGCCAAGCTCATCAGCTGGTTCTCGCCACCGCTGCGCGGAACAGGATGGTTATCCGGGTAGAGCAGCTCCATCGAGAAGTCGTCCCCAAAGCGGAAACGATAGTCCCGGCGAGCGACCTCGTTGAGGACCTTATTTATGCTGCCTTGCACTTGTTCCCGTGCACTCGTCTCATAATCCCCCAGCATCACCTGAAGCATCTCCTGACCGCGCCGGGCCAGGTCGCGGCGTGCATAGAAGCGCTGTGCGCGTGCGCTTTGACCGACGAGCGCTTGGGTTCTTTTCTCGGAGTCCGCCAGTGCGCGCTCCGCCTGTTTGAGGCGATTGTCCGCGGAGCCCATTTCGCGATGGGCTTCACCGATCTTACGCTTAAGAGCGACCCGCGCCGCCTCGCGTTCGGCGATTTCCTGGCTCGGGATCTCAGCCATCTTCTTGTCGAGTTCGCCTAATGCCTGTTCCAACCGCATGCGACGCTGGTGCATGACCCCGGACTTGGCTTGGATGTCGTGCAGGGCTCGCGCGGCGTCTGCTGAGGTCTCCTTGAACTGGTTTACCCGAGATCGGGCGCGTACCACACGCTTCAATGTTTCGGCGCTGGCTGCGGTCTTGGTTAGCTCCAAAACCGCCGCGAACTGCTCTGACCCGGGCTCAAGGCACCGGTCGCAGATGCAAAGCTTCGCATCCAGAAGGCCTTGAATGAAGGTTTGATTGTAGGGCTCTGGAAGCTTTCCTCTCAGGCTCGCTTCATCAATGAACTCTAGGGTAAGCTCCGAGGCCCTTCGGGCGACAAGATTGATCGCCTTGGAGCCCATCCACTTTAGGATGTCGTCGTCGGCGGCTTTGATGTCTGAATTCGCCTGTCTGAGATCATCAGCGGTGCGATCCCGCATCTTCTGCGTCTCTTTGGCTCCTTCAGCGTTGCGCAAATAGGTTTCAATCGTGTCGAGCTGATGCTCCCAAGCCTCGACTTCTTTATTGAGACGCTCAATTTCCGCCTCACCATTAGCGATAGCCTCTTCAGCTCGGGCCGTTTCTGCTTGGAGCCGTTCCAGCTCAGCGTTGCCCGGCGCTTGGCCCGCCTCACGGTTAAAATCGGATGCTACGGCTTTGAGGTCGGCGATGGCGGTGTCGGCAACTTCACAGCCCAACATCGACCGGACTGCTTTGGCGACGACTTTCTGATTGCCTTGGGCAGCGAAGGCTTCGGCATGTTCTCCGTCGAAGAAGAAATAGCGCGCCATTTCGCTCGGCAGAACAGAGCTGATGAACGTCTCGGTTGCGGGGATGGGGAGGGTTACACCGCCCTCGACCTTCTGGGCGACCGCCTTGGTGGTCAAGCGATCACCTATCATCTGGAGGTGCCGCTGGACCACATATTCGGTCTTTTCATGCTCAAAGCCGACCGAGACCGCCGCCGCCGACAGTCCTTCGCGCGCGGCTTCGAAGTTGAGAATTTTGTCCTTGTGCTCGAACCGGCTGGTCGTTTCTTCGTAGAAGGCCCAGAGAATAGCGTTCAACAGTGTCGTTTTGCCTACGCCGTTCTCCGCGTGGATGACCGTCACATTGCGGTCGGGGTCACTGGCGAACTCGATGACTTGCTCATCGTAAAACTGCCGAAAGTTTTTCAGTTTGATATAGCTCAGCTGCATATCAGACGGTGTCTCCGTCGAGCTTCGCGGCGGCGGTCTCTTCAATGACCTGGCGCACGCGGCTGCGCCGCTCGCTCTGCTGATTCTTTCGCTCGCTCGAGAAGAGGCGCTCCACGCGCATCACCTTCTCCAGCATGGCCTCAAGCTCTTCTGGTTTCATATCGGGCCTCCCCTTGGAGCACTACCCTAGCAGTCAACTCCGCCGTGTGCACAACCGGATTGCCCCGAAGCAGGCCTACGCTTCTTCGAAATGATTTACCTTGTCGCGAACGTTACCGTGCGCGGTCAACGCGACCTGACGCGTTAGCGCGCATCGTCCGCCGGCCTCGGATAGTCGCTGACGGCCCATTCTCCGTTCGACTCCGCGGCCAGTGGAGAGGTGCGGGTTCGCCCCGTCGAAGCCCGCTTCCTATGGATCAGCAGACGATCGCCTGCCGCCAGATCATAGAAGTCCAAGTTCCCCGCCGATCGCCCGCCGGATGATCGAGCGCCCGGAACCCGAGGCGTTTCGAAAACGGTCAGCCGCGAAGTCGATCTTTTTGGCTGGCTCCAGTCGATGCTCAAAATAGGCGCTGCTCACGTCCCCTGCGTCTAGCGCATTTGGGATGAGCAAACGCAGGATATCGAACTGAGCTTGCAAGCCAACAGTCTTGAAAATGAAGGAACCATCTTTGGCGTCTCCCCACCAAGTCTCTCGGCAGGCGATCAGATAGTTCTCCACCAGCTTGTGAATGAGCGCGTCCTTGCCATCAATATAGTACGCTCGCAGAGGCGCTTTGTCCCTTGGTCCATCTGCGAGGACGGCTCTCCTGCGGGACGATGGCGTGAGCATCGCATTGTTGTCGCGCTTAGGATTGGTGGAGATGAGGCGTAAGATGCCGTCAACCACAACCGCCGTCGATACCCTCCAAGTCGCTTTTTGAGCCAGTTCTTCGAGCCGGGCGTCCTTTTTGGGCGCGACAACGATACGGCTGCGGAGAGGTGAAGAAGCTTCGGTTCCAAGCTTGCGTGTCAGGAATACAGCTAGTTTGTCAGGGGTCCAGAAATCCACTTTTTCTTCGTCGACATTATAGCCGAACAACTCATACGTCAGGCTTCTATCAACAGGCTTTTGGGTCGAGTTGATTGTGGCGAAAAGCTGGGCCTGTAGCGGCTTTGGAAGATCAAGGTAAATAGCGCACAAGAGCTGCATCTCGAGACGCTCAGGATCCGCCTTGGTGAAGGAAAATAGACGATGTTGTCCGTCGATGATGGCTGCGAGCTTTTCTTTTGTCGGAATAGTTAGTTTGAGGCCCGCTCCATCTGGCTCGATAGTCCAGTCTGAACTTTGAGCCGCCGCGGTTGAAAGGTTCGGCGGTCGGCCAGCGCCTTTTGCTTGAGTGTCTTGGGTCGCTGAACCTGCCTCGGTCTGTTCATCCGCTTCGAGGTCGTCGACCTCGTCCTGGTCCAGCCCCACGGCGCTGTTATGGTTGGCGGCCAGGATTATGGCGTTTGGAAAGGCGGCATCGACGCGATCGATATAGTCGGCGATTTGCGCGATACGCTTGTCCTGCAAAGCGCGCTGTGTGCCCGAGAGCGTGTATCCGCCGCCGACCGGATTAAAAGTTGCTGTCATCACATCGCTAGATGCAACCTGTAACAACAAATCCGCAGGAAGGACGGCGACGAAGAACGAGCCTAAGGGCTGGTCGACGCGAAGTACTGACGTCTCGAAAGGGAAGGTAGCCATCGATCAGGTCTTCAAATCGTCAAAACCGCCCTTGAGCGCTTGATTGAGGTCGCCGCCTGACGGAGCGGCGACGTGATGAGTTTGAAATATGGAATCTGAGCCATTCGTAATCCACCACACCCAGATCGCGGCGAGGGATGAGGCAATCCCGGCTGCGAGCACCTCCAACGGGTAGGAGCCGGCGAAGAACGGCAGCAGAATCGCTGCAGTGAGAAAAAGGAACAGGATCATGATCGCGAAAGCTATCATCACCTTGTCGCTAGTATTGGCGGAGCTGAGGATGAGCTGGAGACTCGTGGATCCAATCAACGTTGGAAAAAATGTGAGAATGGCTGTGATCACCCCTGTGAGGGCTGGGGGAACTGGGATCGCTCCTGTGACAGCTGGGGGTGTTTGGGCGACGGTCAAGCGTAAGAGTTCCGCCCAGATCCCCAGTCCGCCGAACAAGACGATGCCGATCAAAACATACACTACGAAGGGAAAGCTCTTGATCGGGCCAACCGTACGCTTGCCGAGTTGTTCAATCAGGTAGGGCCAATCGCCCTGCTTCTCCGGAATGATCGCCGCGTCTGCCAATTCGGTGCTCCCTCGCGCGCAAGTGGCGCGCCCCGCTGCTATCAAGCACGCCGCCTGGACGGTCGCAACGTCGCGACCGAGGCGTGTTGTGCGCTACTCGGTGAGCTTGTGGCCTCTTGAGCAGGTGGAGTCGCCGCCGGGTCCTGCCTTCCTGCATTCGAGAAGGCTTGGTAATATTGGACGGCGCTATGCAAAGGTTGGCCGGGATTAGAAGTTGCGGCTCACCCGCAACGTCACTGGGGAAGCTAGGCTTTGCCGATCACGTCGCCCGACGATAGTCCCTCCTTGGATCGGTAAGCCGTCGAGCGCCGACGCCGATCATCCAGTTCAGGAACTGGCTCAGGCTATCGACCTGGTCGTCATGGCGTGCTTTGGGAAAGGCCATCATCTCCCGGCGCAAGTCATCCAGCCACGGGGCCTCCCGTGGCAGACGGGCGGCGCCGGAATAGAGAGGTTCCGAGGCGGCCGCGAACCGCTCCGCCTTTCCCAGGCGAGGCGAGATGGCCTGTCGACCGCAATTCGGAGCGTGGTGCTCTCGCTCGCCAATACAGCGATGGTCGCGGGAAAGGTTATCGAGGATTGCGGGCCCCACACTGGCCTTCTCGACGATGACGAGGTCGGCGTTCCACCGCTTCCGCTCCGATCGGACCCGGGCCAAAAGGTCGGCAAAGGCCAGTCTGACTCGAATGACGTCCAGCAGCTTCCAGCAGGCGCCGTCGTAACCCCAGACCGTGCCGACGGAGTAGTCCGCGGTCGGGGCTTCGGAGTCTGCACAGTCCCAGCTGATCACCAGCCGGCTGAGTTTTCGGCGGCCGTCCAGCGTCCGATAGTCGATGAGGTCATCGTCATGAAACTGGATGCGATCCCAGCGGATGACGTCGCCATCAACAGGAACCGGGTTCTGTTGGTATTGGGTCTCGAAGACGCGGGGCCCGAGGTCGAGGCGGATCTGGTCAAGGACCTCCTTCGATTCCCGCTCTGGATTGAGGACGTCACCGATGCGCCGCATGTGCGTCTTGCCGTGAGCCAAGCGGATGATCTCATCGCGGACGGCGATCGCCGGCAGATCAAGAAGTCTGTAGCCGCCCTTGTTGACCAGGTGGGCCGGGACATCGTCCTCATGCAGACGCTGGGCGATCGAGACCACGGCCCCGGATGCCTTGTCGTTCATGCGGGTGAACAGGGTCTCGTCCACGTATCGCTGCGCCTTGGCGCGAGCCTCGGGAAAGGAGGCGTCGGCGGCCTTCATCAGGTCGTCGATGATTATGAGGTCGGCGCCAAAACCCGTGACGCCGCCTCCGACCCCGACGGCCAGACGACCGCCCCCTTGGATCGTGCGAACCTGGTTGTCGGTGTCCCGGGCGATCGACGACGCCGTCTCGGGGAAGATAGCCCGAAAGAGGCTGGACTGGATCACCTTGCGAAAATCCCGCGAGAGCTCGGACGCCAGATCCTGCCCATAGCTGGCGCAGATGATCCGTAGGGCCGGGTTTCGCCCGAGCATCCATGCGGTGAAGGCGACCGTAGTTGTGATCGACTTCAGATGGCGAGGCGGCACGGTGATCTGCAGCCGGCGATTTGACCCATCGGCGATCTCGGTCAGCGCCTGCACCATCGCGGACACGTACCAGCCCTTCGCCAGGACGACGCCCGGATTGAGCAGGGCGAAGGTCAGTTCCAAGAAGGTCCCGAAGTCGTGCCGGGCGCCCGCGAGCAAGATCTGTTGGGGCGAAAGGCGAGGGGGGCTCACGAGCCCCCCTCCGCGACGTGATCGCGCGCGATACTGGCCAGGATGTCGGCAAACTGGCTCGCGGTCAGTTCGGTCTCAGGTGCGGCCGCGTGATTCAGTGCTCCGCCCTCAGGAGCAGTCGCCGTCTGTCCCCTGACCTTCATTAGCAGGGCGAAAGCCCGCGGGTCGCCATGCGCAGCTTTGTCGACCTGCTGGCGCACCGCCAGTTCGGCCTTCGTAAGCAGTTGCGTCTTACCATTGATGATGACGGCCACTCTTGTCTGCAACTCGTCATCCAGGAGTGTCTGGAAGTTATGGGAGCCCTTCGGACGGCCCTTCGGGTTGCCCGATTGGCCCGCCTTGAACCGGGTCGCCTCGGGAGGCCGGCCGTAGCCGACGGTGTATGTGGTTGGATCGCTCGACATCGCCCGCCTCCATCACGCCGCGATCCGCGTGCGGACCCGCACGCGGCGCTCGGGAAGGGTGATGATCTCCGCCGAGGGCCGAGACTGGCGCTCGATACGGACCTCGCGGAAAGTCTGACCCGTGGACGCCAGCCGGGCCTCGCGGCCGGTGAACTCCTGCCAACGGACCACGCCGACGTCGACGTACCGAGGGTCCAGCTCGGTCGCGAAGCCACGGCGACCCGCCTGTTCCGAGGCGATGATGGTGGTGCCGCTGCCGCTGAACAGGTCAAGGACGGCATCTCCCTTGGCGGTGCAGTCCATGATGGCGTCGCGAACCAGGCCCAGTGGCTTAACCGTCGGATGCATCTCGCGCGCTTTTGCCTTGGCAGCCCCGAAGCCGTTGACGCCCTCATAGGTCCAGACGTTCGAACGATCGCGACCGTGCTTGCCCAACTCAACCCGGTTCAGGTGGGATGCTCCGGGCTTGCGGAACAGGAAGATCAGTTCGTGGCGGGAGCGGTAAAAGCTGCCCATGCCGCCAGCCTTCTTGTCCCAGACGATCAGATTCAGCCGCTCCATCTCCACCGCATTGGCGGCCGCCAACGTGTGTTCAAGATGGCGGTGATCCATGCAGTAGTAGAGGAGGCCTCCGTCGATGAGGTTCTCGCTCGCCCGTCGCATGACCTTGGTCGAGAACTCGGTGAACTCGCCATCCGTCATCTCGCCTGACGCCATGACGAACTCGCCATGCTTGCCGCCGCTGGTGACGTGGCCCGCGACGGCAACGTTGTATGGTGGGTCGGTAAAGACCACCCGGACCTTCTCGCCGGCGAGCAAGGTCTCGAAGCTGTCCGAGGCGGTGGCGTCGCCGCAGAGCAGGCGGCTCTCACCGAGTTCCCAAAGGTCGCCGACGAGGCTGACCACGTCATCGGTCAGGGCCGGGATCGCGTTCTCGCGTGCGTTGCCGCTCTCGCCGCCGAAGATGATGCTGTCGATCTTGGGGGCCGAGAAGCCTGTGAGTTCCAGACTGAAGCTCAGATCCAAGCCGGCCAGCTCCTTCAACTCGACCTTCAGCGTCTCCTGATCCCAACCCGCCAGCTGGCCGAGTTGGTTCTCTGCGATAGCAAAGACACGGCGCTCGGCGTCCGACAGGTGGTTGATCCGGATGCAGGGCACGTCGGTCATGCCAATCAAGCGTGCGGCCTCGACGCGACCCTTGCCGCATACGATCCGGTTCTCCCCGTCGATCAGAACAGGAACGAGAAAGCCGAATTGTCGAATGCTGGCACCCATCACCCAGCACGCTCTTCTTGCGGATCCGGAGTTGGCGACTTCCGAGCACAAGCTCGGCGATGGGCAGGTCCTCGACCGCCAAGCGGACCGAGGGTGGGATTTGTTGGGCGATGGCTTGAGCAGGGTCGGTCGACATGAACTGGTCTCCAGATATGCAGACGCGGATCCGCGATTGCGCGCGCAGGCGCGCTGGCGGAAAGCGCCATTGAGGGAATGGAGAAGGCTATGGAGCCGAGCAGCGCGCGATCACGCGCCGGAATCGACGGCCTTCGGATTGGGGGGAGGGCGCCACGGCACCACAGGGCCTAGCCCAGAACCAGGACCCTCGGGTCCACCAACAAGAACACAATCAAGACTACAGCCACACGGCAACCCCCAGATGGTGAGGCGTAGCCCGAGGACAAGGCGAAGGATCGCTTATTCGACTGGACTATCGCTGCACAGCAAGCGGTAGTGATCCCGCTCCCGCCCGGCACTCCGGGCTTGGCTCAGTAGGGCGCAACCCCGCGCTCTCTGACCAAGGGAACACCGATCATGCCTCGCAAGTCCAAAGCCGAAGCTGCGCCCGTCTCGACGTCCCGCGCCCCATCCAAACTTGATCGCTTGATCGCAATCCTCCTGCCCGAGGACGGGGCCGACATGGCCGCAATGATCGAAGCCACCGGTTGGCAGGCGCATTCGATCCGCGGCGCCCTGGCTGGCGCGCTCAAGAAGAGGGGCCATACCGTCTCAAGCGAGAAGATCGGAGAGCGGCGAATCTGGCGGATCGCCGCACCCGTGGAGGCGGTTCAGTATTGAGCGACCTGCGCGAAACGCTGGCCAGCCTCACCAACTTGGACATCGAGGCGCTTCGTGCGGTGTGGCGGGAGCGGCTCGGCGAGCCGCCCCCGGTGCGCTCGACCGACATTCTCCGCCGGACCCTGGCTGAAGCGCTCCAGATCGAAGCCGCCGGCCAGTCGGTCGCCTTGGACAAGCGGCTGTCTCGCGCGGCCAGCCAACACCGGACGGGAAAGAAGCCCCGGTTGCGAACTTCGACCTTCCACCCGGGATCGACCCTGATCCGGGAATGGCAGGGCGTGCGCCACGAGGTCGAGGTTCGACCGGACGGCTATGTCTGGCAGGGGCAGAGACATGCGAGCCTCTCCAAGGTCGCGCGCCTGATCACCGGGGTTCGCTGGAACGGACCCAGGTTCTTTGGACTGCGTGAGGGAGCCTCGGCATGAGCGCGACTGGCCGCACCCTTCGTTGTGCGATCTACACGCGCAAGAGCACCGAGGAGGGCTTGGAGCAGGACTACAACTCGCTGCATGCCCAGCGCGACGCCTGTGCGGCCTATGTGCTCTCCCAGGCCGGCGAAGGCTGGATCCTTATCCAGGATGTCTATGACGATGGCGGGTTCAGCGGCGGCAACATGGCTCGGCCTGGCCTGAAGCGACTGCTCGATGACGTTGAGGCCGGCCTGATCGATGTAGTGGTGGTCTACAAGGTCGATCGCCTGACCCGCGCCCTGACCGACTTCTCCCGCATCGTCGATGTGCTCGACCGGGCCGGCGCGAGCTTTGTCAGCGTCACCCAGGCCTTCAACACCACAACCTCCATGGGACGCCTGACGTTGAACGTCCTCCTGTCGTTCGCCCAGTTCGAGCGGGAGGTCACGGGCGAGCGGATTCGCGACAAGATCGCGGCTTCCAAGAAACTGGGCATGTGGATGGGTGGAAACCTCCCGTTGGGCTATGACGCCGCCGGCCGCACCCTGACGATCAACGAAGCCGAGGCCCAAACGGTGCGCTGGATTTTCGGGCGCTACCTTGAGGTCGGCTCGGCCCACAAGATCGTCCAGGAGCTTGAGGCGGCGGGTGTCGTATCCAAGAGCTGGTCCACCAAGGCGGGCGTGCTGAGGGGCGGACGCAAGATCGACCGGGGGGCGCTGTTCCACATCCTGCACAATCGGACCTACGTCGGAGAAATCCCCCACAAGAAGACCAGCTACCCCGGCCAACATCCCTCCATCGTGGATCGGGACGTGTTCGATGCGGTCCAGGCGCGTTTGGCCGAGAACGACCTCAAGACGAGAAAGCCCGGTGAGGTGCGGCGGCCTCAGAAAGGTGCGCCGTTCAAGGGCCTGATCTTCGATTCCGCCGGCAATCGCATGACGCCGCTCAAGGCGGCGCGGCCTGGCAAGACCACCTACCGGTACTATGTCTCGAGCCCGATCCAGGCCGGGCGGCGTCAGAACCTGGGCGCCGTGACACGCATCTCGGCCCACATCGTCGAGGAGATCGTGGCCAATCGCCTGCACGAGCTGAAGCTCTGCATCCAGACCGAGGCGTCGCCGGACTGGTCGGCGATCCGTAACCTGATCGACCGCGTCGAGGTTACGAGCGACGCCGTCACCCTCCAGTTCGATGAGGCGATGCTCGAGCGGGCGATCCGTGATCTGGGACCGCAGGACCGGATCTCCGTCGACCGGCTCGAGCGCCGGGGACCCGACCGGATTCTGACCATCCCGGTTCGGGTTGTGAAACGAGGCGGGGCCAAGGTGGCCATCGGGCCGGATGGTCAGTCCGCGATCCATCACCGCGCTACTGACCCTGCGCTCAGCGCGGCCCTGATCCGTGCCGAGGCCTGGAAGCGGCAGCTGCTGACGGGCCAGGCAAAGACCCTGAACCAGATCGCGGAGGCCGAAGGTGTGACCGCGGCCTATGCCGCCCGCACCATCCGCGCGGCCTTCCTGGCCCCGGACCTGAAAGCTGCGATCCTGGATGGCCGCTTGCCGGCCGGCCTGACGCTGGGCGCGGTCACCCGCCAAGAGATGCCCCTCGACTGGGAAGCACAGCGCCGTCTCTACGCTGCCGGCTGAGGCCCAGGCGCGGTATCCCTGATCCGGGGGTTTGCTTCCCTGTTCCCTTAAAAATATTCCCTGTTAGCCCGGAAGAAATTCCCTGTTCCTGTCGTGGGAAAAGATCGCGGCGCTCGCCTGAAGTTCCAGTCGTAGCGGGGTTTTCCGGGTTGCGGCGATGGGCGTTCGGATCGAAAATTTGCGCGATTTCCCTGTACTTCCCTGTTTTCAAGGACGGGCCCAAGCATACGAAAACGACCCGTCGCCGCGCGAACGGAGACGGAGGCGGCAAAAAGGGGGTGTTGCAGGCAAGATCCCGCGATCAGAGACAGGCTGTCTGTCTCCGAGTTCGGCAAAGTCGCGGTAATGTCGGGGTTATTCCCCGGGTTACAGGGACCCGGCAGTTATCCAGGAAGTGCGTGGCGGACAGAGAGGGATTCGAACCCTCGGTAGGCTTTCACCTACACACGCTTTCCAAGCGTGCGCGATCGACCACTCCGCCACCTGTCCGTTTCCACGACGCGCGTGAACGCGCCGGAGGTCGATCCGGCGCGAGGCGAGGCTGATAGAACACCCGGACCCCCTCGGCAAGCGGCGCATGAGGCCCCATATGGAAGAATGATCATTCGACCGGCCGCGTCGGATCGGGAAGGCCCAGCCTTCTGACCGCGGCCTGCCAGGGAGCCCGCCATGTTGTTCGAGAAAACCCACGACCTGCCCACCCCCGCCGAGGCCCTGCCGGGCCGGGCGACGCCCCTGCACACCGACGAGGTCCACCATGTCAGCGGCCGCCCGCTGAAGGGGCCGCATCCGGAGGGGTTCGAGACCGCCATCCTCGGCATGGGCTGTTTCTGGGGGGTGGAGCGGGTGTTCTGGCAACTGCCGGGCGTCTGGGTGACCTCGGTCGGCTATTCGGGCGGGATCACGCCCAATCCGACCTATGAGGAGACCTGCACGGGCCGCACCGGCCACGCCGAGGTGGTGCAGGTGGTCTTCAATCCGAAAGAGATCAGCTACGGCGAGCTGCTGAAGGCCTTCTGGGAGAACCACGACCCGACCCAGGGCATGCGCCAGGGCAATGACGTCGGCACCACCTATCGTTCGGCGATCTACTGGCTGACGGAGGCCCAGAAGGCCGAGGCCGAGGCCTCGCGCGACGCCTACCAGGCGGCCCTGTCGAAAGCCGGGCGCGGGACCATCACCACCGAGATCGCGCCCGCGGGGCCGTACTATTTCGCCGAGGACTATCACCAGGCCTATCTGGCCAAGAATCCGGCCGGCTATTGCGGCATCGGCGGGACGGGGGTGGTCTGTCCCATCGGCGTCGGCGTCGAGGCCTGAGCATGGATCGCGCGGGGGTCGGCAAGGTCTGCCTGGCCCTGCCGGGGGTGACGCTGGATCATCCGTTCGGCGACGACCACGACGCCTACAAGGTCGGCGGCAAGATGTTCGTCATGGTCGGCGGGGGCGGGAGCATCTCCTTCAAGGTCTCCGACATCGCCTATGAGGTGCTGACCGAATCCGGCCACGCCCGCCCGGCGCCCTATATGGCGCGGAACAAATGGGTGAACCTGCCGCAGATCGACGACTGGGCCGACGATGAGCTGGCCGAACACCTGGTCATCGCCCACGGCATTGTGGCGGCGAAGCTGACGAGGAAGGCGCGGGCGGCGCTGGGCCTCTAGTCGGCCGGCCGCGCCTTTTCTTCCACGATCCAGCGGTCCATCCGCTCGTCCAGCAGGGCCATGGGCAAGGGGCCGTCGACCAGCAGGGCGTCATGGAAGCGGCGCACGTCGAACCGGTCGCCCAGTTCCGCTTCCGCCCGCGTCCGCACGCCTCGCAGCCGGATCTCGCCGATCTTGTAGGCCGTGGCCTGGCCCGGCCAGCCGATATAGCGCTGCAGCTCGGTCTCGATGTTCAGCGGAGCCAGGGCCGAGTTGTCGCGGAAACAGGCGCGGGCCTGTTCGATGTTCCAGCCCAGCCAGTGGATGCCGGTGTCCGACACCAGCCGGCAGGCGCGCCACATCTCGTAGCTGAGGCGGCCGAACCGCTCATAGGGCGTGCGGTAGAAGCCCATCTCCTCGCCGAGGAATTCGGAATAGAGGCCCCAGCCCTCGACGAAGGCGGTGACGTCGACGCTGCGGCGGAAATAGGGGCCGTCCTCCGCCTCCTGCTGCAGGGCGATCTGCAGATGGTGGCCGGGCACCGCCTCATGCAGCGTCAGGGCCGGCAGCTCGTAGAGGCCGCGCTGGTCGAGGCTGGAGGTGTTGACCATATAGCCGCCGGCGACGCCGTTCTCCATGGAGCCCGGGTTGTAGCGGCCGGTGGTGTAGTTGGCCTCGATCTCGCGCGGCACCGGGCGCACGCCATAGGGCAGGCGGGGCAGGGTTCCGAACAGGGCGGGCAGGCCGTCGTCGGCCCGTTTGGCCATCTCGGACGCCTTCTCCAGCAGGTCCTCGCGCGTGGTGGTGTAGAACTGGGGGTCCGTGCGCAGGAAGGCGAGGAAGCCGGCGAAGTCGCCGGTCCAGCCGGCGGCGCGCATCTCGACGTCCATGCGGGCCCGGATGCGGGCGACCTCCTGCAGGCCGATGGCGTGAACCTCGTCCGGGGTCAGGTCGGTCGTGGTGTAGCCGCGCACCAGATAGGCGTACATCTCGCGCCCGCCCGGCCGGTGGACCAGACCCAGGGTCTCGGGGGCGCGGGGCAGATAGTCCTCGCGCAGGAACCGCGCCCATTCGCGCCGCTGCGGCATGATTCCCTCCGCCACGGCCCGCGCCGCCCGCTCGCGCAGGGTCGCCTGCTGCGCCGCAGGGATGGAGGCGGGGAGCGTCAGGAACGGCCTGAGCAGCGGGTCCGCTTCGGGGGCCAGCGCCGCCTCGGGTCCGATCAGGGTCAGGGCGTTTTCGACGATGGAGCGCGGCTGGACCAGACCGGTTTCGAGACCGCGGCGGGCGTTGGCCAACGAATCCGCGAAGCTCTTGGGCATGGCCTCCAGCCGGGCGATCCAGGCTTCGGCGTCGGCGACGGTGGCGATGCGGGTGACGCTGGCGAGATAGGCCAGGCCCTGGCCCGGACCGCCCTCGGAGTTGAAGGCGTCGATCCGTCCGGTGTCGAGCGGGATGCGGGCCAGCGAGCGCTGGAGGACATAGGTCAGGAAGGTGTGGTTCAGCCGGTCATCGTCGCCCAGCGAGGCGGCGTCGATCGCGGCCAGCCGGCCGGCGAACTCTCTCAGCACCGGCTCCTGCGCCACTTCGAAGGCGCGCGAGCCGTCGGGCAGGCGCGACAGGGCGGCGCGGTCGCCTTCCATGCCCGCATTGATCGGGTCCACGGCGCGAAGATAGGCCTCATAATCCGCCAGCACCGAGGCGAGGGCCGGATTGCCGGCGTTGCGGGCGGCCTCGGCCTGAACCGGCGCCGGGCTGGCGAAAACAGGGGCCGCGGCGGCGGCGAGCACGGCGACGGCGCAGGCGGTGATGACGCGTTTCATGAGGTCCCTCTCCCGGATCGGGCGGGACTGCACCGGAGCGGAGCCGTCGCGTCAACCGCAGAAGGCGAAGAACCGTTCGATATTCGGCGCGGATTCCGGATGGGGGGCATAGGCCTGCCGTTCGCCATCCAGCCACAGGGCCAGCCAGCCCAGGCGCCGGAAGCGTTGAAACACGGGCGCGTCCGCCGCCGCCTCGGCCGTCAGGAAGACGCCCTCATGCAACTCGGACGGCTCGGACCGCGCCGCGAACCGCTCCGTCTCGCCGCCCGCCTCGAGGTGGATCTCCGGCCTGGCGTCCGGCCCGCCGACGGCGCTCAGCGCCAGCCGTCCGCTGCCCTCGTGGCAATCCAGCCCCAGCCGCAGGTCGTCGCTCTCCGCCAGGCCATAGACCAGGCGGGCCTCTTGTCCGTCGCGATGATAGAACCAGTCGTGGCCGGCGACCGGCGCCGGCGCGCTGGATGAAACGACGGCGGGGCCCGGCTCCGCCGGGGTCTCAACCGTGGCGCAGGCCGCGGCGCCCAGGGCCAGGCCGGTCAGGATGATCAGGACTGGGGCGCGCATCGACGTCTCCCGTGGTCAGCCCGAGCACAGTTCCGCGAACCGGCGCAGCTTGGCAAGATGCGCCGCCGGGATCTCGACCGGCCGACGCTGGTCGCCGACGACGATCGCCAGCCGACCGTCGACGGTGAAGGCGGCGAACACCGGGTGGTCGGTCCGCAGCGCCAGTCTGGTGACGCCTGCTCGCGTGGTCGCCGCCTCGGCGACGGCGGAGGCCTCACCGGAGGTCGCCCGGGCCATACCGCTCAGGGCCGGGCCGTCGTACAGGGTCAGTCGCGCGACGCTGGCGCCCGGATCGCATTCGAGCGTCGTGCGCAGATTTGCGGTGTCGGGCACTTCGTGCGCCAGGACCACCGGATCCGCGTCTGCATAGAGGGTCCAGGTCCAGGCGGGTTCTGGCGGCGGACTCTGTGCGGCCAGAGCCGCGATGGCGAACACGGCGATCATGGCTCAGCCCCGCTGAATGGTCCGTCCACTGTTGTGGTCAGACGCGGTCCGAACCGCAATAGGCGAAAAATTCGTTGATCAGGCGGCGTTCGGCCGGGTCGGCGGACAGTTCGAACTGGCCGGCCTCGGCCTCGACCGTCATTTTGCCGCTTCGGGCCAGCTGCCGCAGGGCCGGATCGCGAACCGAAATTCGCATTTCATCCGCCAGTCCGCCGCTCAGGGGATCGATCGCCGTCCTCATCGACGCCTTGGTCAGGCGCGGGCTGGCCGGTTGGACGTCGCCATAGACGGTCGCCTGGGTCTGACCCTGCTCGCAAGTCATCATCAGAGCCAGTTGGTCGGAGTTTTCAACGCCATACGCCAGCTTGGCCAGCGAACCCTCATGGCTGAGATGCCAGCCCATCGGCGCAGCGCCCGTCTGAACATCAAGGTTGGTCGCCTGCGACCGGGCGGCGAAGGCGATCAGGCCGAGGGCGGCGACGGCTGGAATGGCGATCTTGAGCATCAAGGAATCTCGCGTCTGAAATCCAAACGCCACATTCCATTAACGGTTCACGGCCCCGCTTGGACGCATCCGGACCTGATCCGGGATGTGATGAATTTATCGCGCGTTCGGCGAACGGCCGAACGCCGTCCTGGCCGGGTCGGAAGGTCCCGCAGGCCGAAGATCGCCGCCCAACTAGAACGGACTGAAGCGTTCCACCAGCGACTGGGCCGCGGGCGCGGCCTGGACGCGGCTGATGTCGCCGCGGCCGCCGTAGCTGATGCGGGCCTCGGCGATCTGGGTGTGGGCGATGGTGTTGGCCGAGCTGATGTCCTCCGGCCGCACGATGCCGGCGACGGTCAGTTCGCGCACCTCGCGGTTGGTGCGCACCTCCTGCCGGCCCTGGATGACCAGATTGCCGTTGACCATCACGTCGGTGACGACGGCCGCAATGGTCAGGCTGACCTTTTCGGACCGGTTGACCGAGCCGGAGCCGTTCGAGTTCGACTCGCCTTCCAGCCCGACCAGATTGGCCGGGTCGAATCCGCCGGGGAAGGCCTGGCCGAGGCTGTTCTCGAGGCCGAAGAAATTGGTGATGCCGCCCGAAATGTCGTTGGTGCGGCTCCGCGCCGTCGAATTCTGGGTCTGGGCGCGGTCGTCGATGTCGATGTTGACCGTGACGATGTCGCCGATCCGCCGCGCGCGTTGGTCGCCGAAGAACGTACGGGCCCCGGCGCGCCACAGGCTGTTGGCGCTGGCGGCGCGGTCGGCGTGCTGCTGTTCCGGCGAGGGGAGGTAGGTCTGGCTGGTCGGCATCAGGGCGGCGGGATAGCCGATAGGCGCCAGTTCCGGCCCACGCACGGCCTCGATGGCGGTGGAGCAGGCCCCGAGGGCCAGGGACGAACCCAGGGCGGCGACGGTGGCGATCAGGACGGTACGCATGGAACTGTATCCCTCTATCGGGCGGCGAGTTGTTGGGTGGCGCGGGCTTCCTGACCGGCCGGGCCGGCGAGGGCCAGACCGGGGCCGATGGCGACGGCGTCGATGGTCCGGCCTGACTGCAGGTTGCGAACCGCCAGCCGCTGGCCGACGGCGGCGTTGCCCTCGGCGCGGCCGGTGATGGTCAGGCGGACGCCGCCGACCTCATAGGCGACCTCGACCATGTCGTTGCGGGTGATGACACGCTCGGCCAGCGCGGCGCGGGCGGGCTGGGGACGCGCGGCCACGACGGGCGGAGCGCCCTCGGCGGCGGCTGATCGGGGGACGGGGGCGACCGCGGACGGCGCGGCGGCGGCGTTGCGCACCACCACCCGGCGCAACCCGGACGGATTTGCCCAGTCCAGACCCGATTGACGCGCCAGGCTCTGAAGCTGACCGGCCTCGAAGACGATCGAGGGGCCCGCGCGGGTTCCGACCATGACGTCGGACGCCGACCCCGCGCCGTCGAACAGGTCGCCCAGGGTCACCCGGCCGTCGCTGTCGACCGGATTGGCCTTCAGCGTCACCGGACCCGCGAGCGCGGCGCCGACGGCCATCAGGGCCGTGACGGCCCCGAGGATCAGGGACCTCACGATTTCACCTGCGCGCTGACCGACAGCATCTGGTCGGCCGTGGTGATGACCTTGGAGTTCATCTCATAGGCGCGCTGGGCGATGATCAGGGCGCTGATCTCGGCCACGGCGTCCACGTTCGAGGCCTCGGTATAGCCGTGCAGCAGCTGGCCGAAGCCGACCTCGCCCGGCGTGCCGACATTGGCCGCGCCCGAGGCGGCGGTCTCCATCAGCAGGTTGTCGCCGATGGCTTCCAGTCCCGCCTCGTTGAAGAAGCTGGCCAGCTCCAGCTGGCCGACCACCGAGGGTTCGGTCTCGCCGGCGGTGATGACCTGGACCTGGCCGGACTTGGAGATCGACACATCGACCGCATCCTGGGGGATCGAGATGTTCGGCTGCACGGCATAGCCGTCGTCCGTGACCAGCTGGCCCTCGCCATTCAGGGCGAAATTGCCGGCCCGGGTGAAGGCGGTCTCGCCCGAAGGCAGCAGGACCTGGAAATAGCCGCGCCCGTCGATGGCGACGTCGTAACGGCCTCCGGTCTGGGTGGGCGATCCCTGCTCGGTGATGCGGTAGACGCTGCCGGCCTTGACGCCCGCGCCGATCTGGATGCCGGTCGGAACCACCGTGCCCTGGCTGGACGACTGCGCGCCCATGCGTTCGACGTTCTGGTACAGCAGGTCCTGGAACTCGGCCCGCTGACGCTTGAACCCGACCGTGTTCATGTTGGCGATGTTGTTCGAGATGACCTCGACATTCAGCTGCTGGGCGGCCATGCCCGAGGCTGCGGTTCTGAGCGCGCGCATGTCTCAGTCTCCCTTTCTATGCCCGGCCCAGCCGCTCGACGGCGCGGCGTGACAGGTCGTTGGCGTTTTCGATCATCCGCGTGACGCTCTCGTAGGCGCGCTGGATCTCGATCAGGTTGGTGATCTCAAGGATCGGATTGACGTTGGAGCCTTCCAGCATGCCCTGACGCACGCGGGCGTCGGTCGCCTCGATGGCGGCGGCGTTGGAGGCGTTGCGGTAAAGGCCGTCGCCGCCCTTTTCGAGCGCGGCCAGGGCGTCGAAGCGAACGATCGAAAGCCGGCCGACGGGATTGCCGTTCTGGCTGATCGTCCCGTCGGGGGCCACGGCGGGTTCGCCCAGCGCGCGGTCCAGGATGATTTCGCCGCCGTCGCCCTGGACGACCGCGCCGCCCTCGGTCGTCAGCCGGCCCTCGGGGTCCAGGGTGAAGGCGCCGTCGCGGGTGTAAGCCTCGCCGGCCCCGTCGTTCAGCTTGAAGAAGGCGCCTTCGCCCTCGATGGCGAAGTCCAGATTGCGGCCGGTCTGCTCCAGGGCGCCCTGGCCGTAGTCGCGGCCGATGCCGTTATCCAGCACGAAGCTGACGCCCGGTCGGACAAAGGCGTTGCGGGCCCGCTCGCCGATCTCGGCGCCCAGCAGCAGCTGTTCGACCTTGAAGCCGGTCGTGTCCGCATTGGCGATGTTGTTGGCCACGATGTCGAGCTCGCGGCGCAGCGTCATCTGGCGTGACAGTCCGACATAGGCGGCGTTTTCCACGGGCGGCTCCTTTCGGCCATCCCTTCGCAACGGTCGTGCCAACAGGGTTAATCCAGCGCAGACGGGCGTTTGAGCCGGATTGGCGCTCCGACGACCCGGCAGGATTTGCCGGTTCTTAGCGGCTCGTTAACCAAAAAACGCTCGTATGGGTCGAGAGATTCCCGGGGCGTGGTCCATGTTCAAATTCGGCAAGAAGAAGGGCGCCAAGGAGGGCGGCGACGAGGCCGCCAACCTGCCTGCCGTTGCGGACGCGTCCGGCGCCGAGGGCGAGGACGGCGCTGCGCCGAAGAAGAAGAAAATTCCCCTGCTGTTCGTCGTCATCCCGGCCGCCGTGCTGGTGCTGGGCGGCGGCGGGGGCGCGGCCTTCTTCATGATGCAGCCCAAGGCCGCCTCGGCGGAAGAGGGCGACCACGGCGCGGAGAAGAAGGGCGGCCATGACAAGAAGGCCGAGAAGAAGGGCGGAGGCCACGGCGCGCCCGCCGACGGTCCGGCCGACGCGTCTCTGGGTGTGATCGCGGAGGGCCCGGACGGCGTCACCTTCTTCACCCTTCCGGACATGGTGGTGAACATCCAGGCTCCCGACGGCCGCCCGACCTTCCTGAAACTGAAGCTGACCCTGGAGACCCGCGACGCCCATGTGGCCGAGCAGCTGCAGGCCGAGATGCCGCGGATGCAGGACATGTTCCAGGGCTTCCTGCGCGAGTTGCGGCCTGAGGACCTGGCGGGATCGGCCGGCAGCTTCCAGCTTCGCGCCGAGATCCTGCGTCGCGTCAATCTGATCGCGGCGCCCGGCAAGGTCGACGCCGTCCTGATCGAAGAAATGCTGGTGCAGTAGGCATGACCGACGCGGCCTTCGCTGAAAGCGCCGACCCGTTCGCGGAAGAAACCGGGGCGGACGAAGCGCGTCCGTCCTCCCTGTCCGAACGGGTCCTCAACCAGGATGAGATCGACAGCCTCCTCGGCTTCGATATGGGCGAGGGGGATGACGGCGAACGCACAGGCATTCGCGCCATCATCAACTCCGCCCTCGTCAGCTACGAGCGGCTGCCGATGCTCGAGATCGTCTTTGACCGCCTCGTGCGGCTGATGACGACCTCGCTGCGCAACTTCACCTCGGACAACGTCGAGGTCAGCCTCGACAACATTTCGTCGATCCGCTTCGGCGACTATCTGAACTCCATTCCCCTGCCGGCCATCCTGGCGGTGTTCCGGGCCGAGGAGCTGGACAACTACGGCCTGCTGACGGTCGATTCCAACCTGATCTATTCGATCGTGGACGTGCTGCTGGGCGGCCGTCGCGGCACCGCGGCCCTGCGCATCGAGGGGCGCCCCTACACGACCATCGAGCGGGTTCTGGTCCAGCGCATGGTCGAGGTCGTGCTGGCCGACGCCCGCGCCGCCTTCGAGCCGCTGACGCCGGTGCATTTCAGCCTCGACCGGCTGGAGACCAATCCGCGCTTCGCCGCCATCGCGCGTCCCGCCAATGCGGCGATCCTGGTCAAGCTGCGCATCGACATGGAGGACCGGGGCGGCCGCATCGAACTGCTGCTGCCCTACGCCACCCTCGAGCCCATCCGGAAGATGCTGCTGCAGCAGTTCATGGGTGAGAAATTCGGCCGCGACAACATCTGGGAAGGCCACCTGGCCACCGAGCTCTGGACCACGGAGACCGAGGTGCGGGCGGTGCTGGACGAGCAGCAGCTGCCGCTCTCCAGGGTGCTGGACCTGAAGGTCGGCGACACCCTGATGCTGAACGCCACGCCGGATTCCGACATCTCGGTCCGGTGCGGCTCCATCCCGGTCACGATCGGCAAGATGGGCCGCAAGGGCCAGCATATCGCCGTGCGAATCGAGGCCCCGATCAGCATCGAGGCCGCGACCAGTCTGACCAAGGGAAGACGCTGATGACCGGAATGATTCTCGACGGCGTGCTGATGCTGCTGCTGGTGGCCGCGCTCGGTTACGGCGTGCGGCTGGAAAAGAAGCTTTCGGCCCTCCGCGCCGGCCAGCAGGCCTTCGCCACGGCTGTCACCGAACTGAACGCCGCCGCCGGCCGGGCCGAGGCGGCCCTCGCCAGCCTGCGGGCCTCGGGGCAGGAAACCGACCTGCTGCATGATCGCATCGTCAAGGCCCGGGAGGTGAAGGCCCAGCTGGAAACCCTGATCGCCAAGGCGCCCGATGTCCCGAAGGCGACGCCCCGGGAGGCGCCGCAGCCCGTGCCGGTGGCCGCCCGGGCTCCCGTCCCCGTCACCGCTGAAGACGAGCGGGCGCTGCGCATGGCCGCCCTGGCGGAACGCATCCAGGGCATGTCGCCGGCCACGCGGGCGCCGGCCCCCGTGGCGGCCATCCTCG
>NZ_BSOY01000006.1 GCF_030160755.1 Brevundimonas denitrificans
CGGTCGCCGCCGCGCCGCGCGCGGCCGCGCCGGTTCGCGCCGCCGCCCCGGCCAAGAACTAGGGCCGGGACCATGAAAAACCTGTCGTCCTGGTCCATCCGGAACCCGGTTCCGATCATCCTCATGTTCGTGCTGCTGACCCTCGCGGGGATCAACGGCTTCATGGGGATGCGGATCAACAACAACCCCGACATCGATTTCCCGCTGATCAACGTCTATGCGGGCCGCCCCGGCGCGGCGCCCAGCGAGATGGAGGTCCAGGTCACCCGGCTGATCGAGGATTCCCTCGCCGGCCTGCCGGGCGTGCGCCACATCAACTCCCAGGTCACGGACGGCTCATCCTCGACCACGATCGAGTTCGAACTGGGGACCGACACCGAACGCGCCACCAACGACGTGCGCAACGCCATGAGCGGCCTGCGCGCCGACCTGCCGCAAGACATGCAGGAACCCAGCGTCCAGCGCATCGACATCACCGGCGACGCCCTGATCACCTGGGTGGTCCGATCGTCGACCATGACGCCGGAAGAGATCAGCTGGTTCATCGACAACGAGGTCAGCCGTTCGCTGCTGTCGATCCAGGGCGTCGGCGAGGTCAATCGCTCCGGCGGCGTGGACCGGGAAATCCGGGTCGAACTGGATCCCGACCGTCTCGCCTCCGTCGGCCTGACGGCGGCTGCGGTCAGCCAGGCCCTGACCTCGGTGAACAACGACCTGCCCGGCGGGCGGGTGACCATCTCGGGCTCCGAACGGTCCATCCGGACCCTCGGCGCCGCGGGTTCGATCGAACAGCTGCGCGAGACCCTGATCCCCCTGGGCGGCGGCCGGTCCGCCCGCCTCGGCGATCTCGGAACGGTCACAGACCACTGGAGCGAACCCCGCCGTCTGGCCCGCTACAACGGCCAGGAGGCTGTGACCTTCAACTTCCTGCGTTCACGGAGCGCCAGCGAGGTCAAGGTCGCCGAAAAGGTTCGCGACCGCGTCGCCGAGATCGACGAGGCCCATCCCGAGCTGACCATCGAAAAAGTCACCGCCAGCGTCGAATATATCGAGGAAAGCTATCTCGCCTCGCTGGAGGCGCTGGGCCTTGGCGCATTGCTCGCCGTCATCGTCGTCTTCATCTTCCTGCGGGACTGGCGCGCCACCTTCATCACGGCCATGGCCATGCCGCTGTCGCTGATCCCGGCGTTCGCCATTCTGGGGCCGCTGGACCAGTCGCTGAACGTGGTCACCCTGCTGGCTCTGTCGCTGACGGTCGGCATTCTGGTCGACGACGCGATCGTGGAGATCGAGAACATCGTCCGGCACATGCGGGACGGAAAGTCTCCGTACAATGCGTCGATGGAGGCCGCCGACGAGATCGGCCTGGCCGTCGTGGCCACCACGGCCACCATTCTGGCGGTGTTCGCGCCCGTCGGCTTCATGCCGGGCATCATCGGCCAGTTCTTCAAGGCCTTTGCCCTGGCGGCGTGCGTCTCGGTCGCCTTCTCGCTGGTCGTGGCGCGGACGCTGACGCCGCTGATGGCCGCCTATATGCTCAAGCACCAGAAGCACGAGGACGCCGATCCGTTCTGGATGAGCGGCTATCTGAAGGCCCTGCGCTGGTCGCTCGCCAACCGCTGGAAGGTGTTCGCCCTCGGCACCGTCCTGTTCATCGGTTGCGGCTTCCTGGCGTCCAGGGTGCCCTTCGAATTCTCGCCTTCGGGCGACGAGGGCCGGGCGGCCTTCTCGGTCGAACTGCCGCCCGGCGCGACCCTGGCCCAGACCGACGCCATCGTCCAACGGCTGACCCGCGACCTGCGACAGCGGCCGGAGGTGACCTCGGTCTATGCCTCGATCGGCGGCCAGGAGGTCAGTCAGGCCTTTGTCTATGCCGACATGGTCGACAAGGGCGAGCGCGCGCTGAGCCAGCAGGAATTCGCCCGCGAGATGGTCGACGGGTGGAAGACGATTCCAGGCGCCCGGATCGGCGCCGGGACCGGCAACCAGGGCGGCGGACCTTCGGACGGCACCAGCTACACCTTCGCCATTCTGGGCGACAATCCGGAGGCGCTGGCGACCGCGGCCCGCCAGATCGAGGCCGAGATGCGGACCGTTCCGGGGCTGGCCAATGTGGTCAACACCGCCTCGATCGCCCGACCCGAAATCCTCGTCACGCCACGGGCCGATGAGGCCGCCCTGATGGGCGTCTCGACCCGCGATATCTCCCAGACGATCCGCGTCGCCACCCTCGGCGACGTGGCGCAGAACCTGCCGAAATACAATCTCGGCGACCGGCAGGTGCCGATCCGGCTGCAGCTGACCCGCGAGGCTCGCGAGGACCTTTCGGTGCTGGAGACCCTGCGCGTGCCGACAGACAGCGGCGGGTCCGTGCCGCTGAGCGCCGTGGCCGACATCCAGTTCGGCGCCGGGCCGTCGCAGGTGCTGCGTCAGGATCGGTCGCGGATCGCCTCGATCACGGCCGAGCTGGACGGCATCCGCTCCGGCGAAGCCGATGCGGCGGTCAAGAAGCTGCCGTCGGTCAACAATCTTCCCGCGGGCGTACGTCAGGTGCCCGCCGGCGACGCCGAGTTCATCCAGGAGATGATCACCGGTTTCGCCGTCGCCTTCCTGACCGGCATCCTGCTGATGTACGCGGTGCTGGTGCTGCTGTTCCGCAGCTTCGCCTATCCGGTGACCATCATGGCCTCGCTGCCGCTGGCCATCGGCGGCGCCTTCGTGGCCCTGATGATCGGCGGCTCGAGCTTCTCGATCTCGTCCCTCATCGGCATCCTGATGCTGATGGGGATCGCGGCCAAGAACTCCATCCTCCTGGTCGACTACGTCATCATGTCCGAGAAGGATGGAATGGCGCGCTTCGACGCCATCATGGACGCGGCCCACAAGCGCGCCCGACCGATCCTGATGACCACCTTCGCCATGGGCGCCGGCATGATGCCGGTGGCCATGGGCTGGGGCGCCGACGTCGAATTCCGCCAGCCCATGGCCATCGCGGTGGTGGGGGGGCTGATCTCCTCGACCTTCCTGTCGCTTCTGTTCATCCCGCCGATCTTCACCATCGTCGACGACATTCCGGGCTTCGTGAAACGCGGGCCGGGCAATGTGATGAAGGCGGGACGGTGGGTCGCCCGGAAGGCGCGTGGCGGTCGCACGGTCAGCTTCGGCGGGTCGCGGGAGCGGTAGGCCCGGACCGGCCGGGGCTGGCGGCTAGTGGCTAGTGGCTAGTGGTTCGGCGCGTCCGGCGCGTCCGGCGCTGAACACCGTGCAGGCGGCGATCCGGCTGACCAGACCTTCCTTCCCTCCCCTTCAGGGGGACGGGCGGCGAGGCGCAGCCGGCCCCCGGGGGGGGCGCCAGTCACGCACCGGCGGCGCCCGGCCTGCAATTCCCCACCCTCTCGTCGCTCCGCGCCGACATCCCTCCCCACTTCGGGTGAGGGAAAGGCATCCGCGCGCCCTGTGCCGCGGCCCAAAACAAAACCGGCCGGGGTTTCCCCCGGCCGGCTGGTTCGACCCGCCTTGCGGCGAGGCGGTCTAGTATTTGAAGCGCAGGGTCGCGCCGTAAGTGCGCGGCTGACCCAGGAAGGCGTCGTAGGTCTGGGAGTCCAGCGCCGGGTTGTAGTAGGTGCCGTTCGGCTGGATCGTGGACTGGAACGCCGAGCCTTGCAGCGGAGCGTTGTAGGCGACCTGGATATACTCTTCGTCGGTCAGGTTCTGGACCCAGAACTCGGCGGTCCAGCGCTCATCCTCGGCGCCCAGCATGATGCGGCCGTTCAAGGTCGTGAAGGCCTCCTGCATCTTGTAGGGCAGCAGGTCGGAGCCGGTGTTGTAGTCGTCCATGTATTTGGCCGCCAGGCTGAAGCCGGCGCGGAGGCCGTTGCCGACGTTGCGGTCATAGTTGATCGAGCCGGTGGCCGACCATTCCGGAGCGAACGAGGCGCGGGCGCCCGGCAGCAGGGAAAGCTGCGGGAAGTTGCCCGGGCTGGACAGGTCGGCGGCGGTGAAGTTTCCGTACTGGGCGTCGGTGTAGGTGACGCCGCCCTGGAAGCTCAGGCCCTCGATCGGGGTGAACCAGACCATGTCGGCATCGACGCCGCGCGAGGTCAGCTCGGGGATCGACTCCACCACGAAGGCGGTGCCGAGGAAGGTGTTGAGCTGGAAGTTCTCGAACGTCTGGTCGAAGTAGGTGGCGTTCAGCAGCAGGGTGCGATCCAGCAGCGTCATCTTCACGCCGGCTTCGTAGCTGTCGACCACTTCCGACGGGAAGAACAGCGAGGCGTTGGGCGTGATGCCCGTCTGCACGCGGTCCAGGTTGTAGCCGAAGCTCTTGTAGCCGCGGGCGTACGACACATAGGTCAGGATCGACGGGTTCAGGCGGAAGGCGGCCTTGATCGTGCCGCTCAGTTCGCCGTCATCGAAGCTCTCGGAAACGCCACGGTTGGCATAGGCCGCGTTCGACCAGGGAAGGCAGAAGTTGCCGAGAATGGTCGGGGTGTTGGCGGCGCCGAGAACGGCGCCGATCGCTGCGGCGTTGCCGAGGGCGGCGGCGCAGGCGCCGCCGTTGCCGTTCACGTTGCGCTGCAGGCCCTGCAGGCTCTTGTCATCCATGGTGTAGCGAAGACCCAGGGTGATGTCGAACTGCTCGGTGACGTGCCAGGTGTTGTTGGTGAAGACCGCGTACGAGGTCGAATCCTGGTCGTAGACGTCTTCGAAGCCCTGCCCGACGGTGAAGCCGGGGCCCCCGCCGTTGACAGCGCCGCCGGTGCCCAGGCAGGCGCCGAAGCCCGGCGCCGTCTGGGCGGCGCGGGTGTAGCAGCCGATGGTGCTCGGGCTGATCGGCAGGGCCGGGTTGACGGCGTTCAGACGGGCGCTGAGCAGGAAGGACAGGAAGGGCGTGTAGTCGGCGCCGAAATACCAGCTGTCGGTGCGGCCGACCTCTTCCGAGGTGGCGAACACGCCGAGCAGCCAGTCGAACCGGTCGTTCGAGCCGGCCAGACGGAACTCCTGGGTCAGGTTGTCGACCGTGAAGCCGTAGTCGCCGTCGTTGACGCGGTAGGCGATGTCGGCGCCGGTGTAGTCGATGTCCTGGCCGAGGGTGGATTCCCACTCACGCCAGGAGGTGACCGAGGTCAGGGCGCCGTTGATGCCCGGGATGTCGATGTTGGCCTCGAGCGAAACGCCGCGGTCCGTGACTTCCTGATACGACGAACGGTTGGCGAAGCCCGTGCGCAGGAAGGGCAGCGGGCCGTTGCCGGCGGCCGGCGGGCGCTGGCCCGTGCCGGTCGAGAGGCCGTCGACGAACGGATAGGTCGGGCCCGTGCGAATCTGGGTGCCGACGCAGCAGAACTCGTCACGGCGCGAATAGTCGCCGATCAGGCGGAAGGAGACGTTGTCGCTGGGCAGCCACAGCAGCTGGCCGCGAACGGTGCCGAAGTCCTGGTTGTTGTCGGTGGTCTCGGGCCGCGGGCCGTCGCCGGTGTCGATGTTCATGAAGCCGTCGCGGACGCGGCGACCGGCGTACAGGCGGAAGGCGAGAGTGTCGCTGATCGGGCCGGTGACCGAGCCCGAGGCGCCCATGGCGCCGTAGTTGCCGACGTTCAGTTCGGCGTTGAACTCAGGCGTGAACGACGGGGCCTCGGTGATGATGTTGATGACGCCGGCCGAGGTGTTCTTGCCGAACAGCGTGCCTTGCGGGCCCTTCAGGACCTCAATGCGGGCCATTTCGCCCAGATCGCCGAAGCCGACCGAGTTGCGCGAGCGATAGACGCCGTCGATGACCACGCCGACCGAGCTTTCCAGACCGGGGTTGTCGCCGACCGTGCCGACGCCGCGGATACGGGCGGTGGTCGAGGCTTCCGACGACGTCGAGGTGACGGTCATCCCGGGGGTCAGGATCTGCAGGTCCTTGATGTCCCGAACGCCGGCGTCCTGCAGGGTCTCGGCCGACAGGCTGGTGACCACGATCGGCACGTCCTGCAGGTTCTGCTCACGCTTCTGGGCCGTGACGATGATGTCGTCGATGGTCTGCGGACCCTCCTGGGGCGCGTCCTGGGCGGAGGCGGCGCCGGCGAGGCCGAAGGCGCAGGCCCCGACCACGGCGGCCGACACTGTGGTGCGAAGAAGGTTGGTAAGGCGCATGGTGGCTCCCCGACATGGGCCGGGCCCCCGTCATGGACGGCGACCGCAGCGTTTCCTGATCCCTGGACCGCACCCTTCTGTGGAGCGCGGTAAGTCCAGTCTCCGGGGTAATCCAAGCGGGACTCAGCGACAAGGAGCGGGGGCCCTCAGCGCCTCATTTCCGCCACGGGGGAAGCCTGACTGTGACGCAAAAGCGACAGAAATCGATGACGCTAGGTCAATATTCGCCTAGTCCGTGCGAGTATCCATGGCCGCTTGGGCCAAAATCTTGCGCCTTCGTGTCGCCACGGCAAGAACCGCAGCCCCGGCGACGGCGGACAGGAACGAGCCGCCCAGCACCCCCAACTTGACCTCGACCTGTTCCGGCGAGTCGATGGCGCCCGGGAAGGCCAGAATCCCGACAAACAGGCTCATGGTGAACCCGACTCCGCACAGCAGACTGACGCCATAGAGCTCCAGCCAGGTCGCATCGGTCGGGCGGCGGCCGATCCTGAGGGCCGACGCCAGCCAGGCGGCGCCGAACACCCCGATCTGCTTGCCGGCAAACAGGCCGAAGGTGATGCCCAGCACCAGCGGCGCAAACGCCTGTTCCAGCGACAGGCCGGCGAAGGAGACGCCGGCCTTGGCGAAGGCGAACAGCGGCAGGATCAGATAGGCGACCCACGGATGGAGGTCGTGCATCGCCTCCCTCAACGGACTCTGGCCGTCTTCAGTCCGGTTGGAGACGGGCACGATAAGGGCGAAGGCCACGGCTGTCAGGGAGGTCGAAAGGCCAGCCAGCACGGTCAGGTACCAGACGAGGCCGAAACCCAGCACCCAGAAGGGGGCGGCGACCTTGCGCCGCGCGGCGAACAGGGCGCCGACCGCCAGCAGGCCCGCGACCCAGGCCAGAGGGACCCAATCGACGCCGCTGGAGAACAGGACGGCGATCAGGGCGATGGCGCCGAGGTCGTCGACGATGGCGAGGGTCAGCAGGAAGACCCGCAGCGAGGAGGGCAGCCTGCGCGCGGCCACGGCGAAAACCGCAAGGGCGAAGGCGATGTCGGTCGCCAGCGGGATCGGCCAGCCCTCGTGTGGTCCGTTCAGAAGGCCTGAAACGGCCAGATAGACCAGCGCCGGCGCGGCCATGCCGCCGACCGCGGCCAGGACCGGCGTCGCCAGCTTGCGCGGATCGCTGAGTTCGCCCTTGAGAATCTCGTATTTGATCTCCAGCCCGACCACGAGGAAGAAGACCGCCATCAGGCCTTCCTTGATCCACTCCGAGATCGTCAGCTCCAGCATCAGCGGGCCGATCTGGAGGATATGCTCGCTCTTCAGCCAGCCGAAATAGGCTGCCGACAGGGGCGAATTGGCCGCTATCAGGGCCATCGCCGCGGCGAGGCCCAGCACGATGCCCGAGGCGGCCTCGGTCTTGAGGAAGTCGAGGGTGATCTTGCGCGCCACGGCGGCCTCCGGAAACCTGGAAAGGACTGTCGTGGCGTCAGGTTATCGACGGACGCCGGACCGGATTCACGCCGCATCGGCGGGCGCGCCAGCCTGACCGGTGAAGCCCGGCCTGATCTCTGCGTCCTACAATACGCGAGGGCGCGCGGTATTCAACCGCCGGGCGGCGGTTGCGTCCGAAGGCCGGAGGCCGCATCTGCGGCGGATGCCCGTCTCGCCCAACTATGCTCCCGATCCGCGCTTCTTCGATCTGGGAGAGGACTATGGCGACGCCGTCCGGGCGGCGGCGTTCCCGAAGACCATCCTGCGGGTCCGCAACGACCGGGCCGCCGCGAGCGTGGGCCTGGAAACGCTGACCGACGAGGAATGGATCGCCCATTTCGGCCGGTTCGAGCCCCTGCCCGGCCAGCCCGGCCCCGTCGCCATGCGCTATCACGGACATCAATTCCGCACCTACAACCCCGACCTCGGCGACGGCCGCGGCTTCCTTGCGGCGCAGATGCGCGAAGCCCCCCTTGGCGCTCAGGCAGCGAGCGACCGCGTCGCAAGGGATAGCGCCTCCCCGGGTCGACTTCTCGACCTGGGAACAAAAGGCTCAGGACAGACGCCGTGGTCGCGGGCGGGGGACGGGCGGCTGACGCTGAAGGGCGGCGTGCGCGAGGTGCTGGCGGCGGCGATGCTGGAGTCGCAGGGCGTGCCGACCAGCCGGGCCTTTTCGCTCATCGAGACCGGGGAGGATCTGGAACGCGGCGACGAGCCGTCGCCGACGCGGTCGGCGGTGCTGGTGCGGCTGTCGCACAGTCATATCCGCTTCGGGACTTTCCAGCGGGCGGCGTATCTGGGCCGGACCGACATGGTCGAGGCGCTGGTCGAGCACGCGCGGTCCCTTTACCACCCAGGCGTCGCGGCCGGCGATGCGCCCGGCTTCCTGCGCGCCGTGGTCGAGGCGTCGGCGCGGCTGACGGCGCGCTGGATCGCGGCCGGCTTCGTCCATGGCGTGCTGAACACCGACAATCTGAACGTCACGGGCGAGAGTTTCGACTACGGCCCGTGGCGGTTCCTGCCGCACTACGAGCCCGGCTTCACCGCCGCCTATTTCGACCAGACCGGCCTCTACGCCTTCGCCCGTCAGCCCGAGGCGGTGTTCTGGGCCCTGACCCAGCTGGGCGGCGCGCTGAAGCTGGTCGCCGACGCCGGGCCGCTGACCGAGGCGCTGAACGGGTTCGGGCCGGCCTATATCCGCGAACTGCGCGCCGCCTTCCTGGCGCGGCTGGGGGTGCAGAGCCTTGGCGAGGCCGCCGACCAGCGGCTGCTGGACGCGACCCTGGCCCTGCTGCGCGAGGGTGGCGAGGCGCAGCGCTGGGAGCCGCTGTTCTTCGACTGGTTCGGCGGCTTCGCCTCTTCGGCGCGGGCGCTGCAGGGGCCGCGCGGGAAGCTGTATCAGGGCGAGGCCTTCGACGCCTTCCGCTTCGCCCTGTTCGAGCATGCCCCGGACCGTCCCGAGCGGCTTGAGGCGCCGATGTTCGCCGCCGCAGAGCCCGAAGAGATGCTGATCGACGAGGTCGAGGCGATCTGGGCCGCAATCGAGGCCGACGACCACTGGGCCCCGCTGCACGCCAAGCTGGCCCGGCTGGAGACCGCGCGTCAGGTTCTGTCGCTTAACCCCGCCTAAATCGGATTCAGATTACAGAGAATTATGCATACGGCCACGCTTCGGCCCCGTAGCTCTCGCAGAAGGCGGTCACGGATGGTTACGCTCACGCTTCGCGCACTTGCGGAACGGGTCATGCGATCCGACATCGCTACTGTTGCAAATCAAGAGAGCGCCCTCCCCGGCGTAGCCAAAATGACGACCCAGACCCTCACCCCCGCCCGCGCACGTCTCAACGCCAGCTATCGCAACCTGACCCTCTGGACGCTGCAGGGATGGATCGCGATGTTCTTCATCGCGGCCGGCTACGCCAAGCTGAGCGAGCCGATGGAGAACCTCGTCGAGCTGATGCGCTGGCCCGCCCTGGTGGCGCCGGAGATGGTGCGCGGCCTCGGCGTCGCCGAGATCATCCTCGCCGTTCTGGTGCTGGCCCCGCTGGTGTCGTGGACACACGGGCGACCCCTGCTGGTCATGGCCGCGAGCGGCCTGCTGGCGCTGGAGGCGGCGATGCTGACCCTCCACGCGGCGGGGATGGACGTGGGCCCGGCCGTGACCAATCTGATCCTGATCGCCATGACTGCGACCGTGCTCTGGAAGCGGGCGCGCGAGGTCCGCTGAGGCCTGGCCCTTGAGTGACGAATCCCGTCCCGCAAGCGGGCATGGCTGAAGACCGGGCCGGCGCCGCGCGAGGTGCGCGCCGGTCCAGAACGCCTGTCCTGAACTCATTCAGCCGGAGCCGGTGGCGCGTTCACGGGGCGCAGCGCTGCAATCCTGACTGACGGCCTCCCGGTCGGGGCGCATGGCCTGTTTGAGGCGAGCGATCTCTTCCTCGTCCAGTTCTTCGGCTCCCATCAGATCATTCCGGGCGCGACGGCTCGCATGGACCAGTTCGTCGAGTTTGGCGTGCAGGGCGACGTCCCGGCGATGCGCGTCCGCCGATCGCTCCTTCTGCTGGTTCAGAACCATTTGCGTCAGCGTAATGGCGAGGATCGACAGCGCGGCCGTCAATATCTCGACCGGCAGCCTGAGGGCGAACCAGGCGAAGCAAAAGGCGATCAGCGCGATCTGGGCGAAGGGATGTGCGGAGAGGTCGGCCACTCCGCTGCTCACACGGCAGCCCCAGGTCTCCAGCTTGTTTCGATCGTCGCCCAAGGTGCGCCTCGCGGTCGGCTGCTGACATGACGCCGGACCCGCAGACGACCGCCTCCCGTACGACGGTCGCCCGCGCCTTGTCCGCAGAACCCGTGTTCGCGCCGCCCCATAAGCACACGGCGCTGCCGACGGGTTCCATATCGCCGCGCGCCCGGAGGGGGTCAGGATCCGGGAGCCGCCATCCGGCAACGGTCGGAACAGACCTTCACACTTTCCCAGTCCCGCGCCCATTTGCGTCGCCATGAGAACGGCCGGCCGCAGACGACGCAGGTCTTCTGCGGCAGGTCGCGCTTGTCCGGGGCGCGGCCCAGATTGACGTGTTTGCGAGCCATGCCGACCTAAAGGCTTCCCTTTACGTCCACGTCAAGTTATGACTTGGCCATGGCGACCGCCGACGATCATCGCACCTATTCGATCCGCCAGCTCTGCCGGGAGTTCGGGGCGACCGCGCGCGCCCTGCGATTCTATGAGGACAAGGGCCTGCTGACCCCGGCCCGCAAGGGTCAGACGCGGGTCTATGACGCCCGCGACCGGGCCCGGCTGAAGCTGATCCTGCGCGGCCGACGCATCGGCTTTTCGCTGCTCGAGATCCAGGAGATGCTGGATCTGTACGACCACGACAATCACAACGCCCACCAGATGTCGGTCGCCCTGCGCCGGCACCGGGCCCAGATCGCCGCCCTGAAACAGCAGCGCGAGGACCTCGACGCCGCCATCGAGACGGCCGAGGAGGCCTGCGCGGTGATGGAGCGCAAGCTGGCCGAGTTCCGCCCCGACCTGCTGCCCGGCGCCGACGAATACGCCGACCTGCTCAAATCCCGTCTGAGCCCCGACCCCCTTCACCAGCCCTTCAAAGCGAGAGCGTAGTTCCATGGCCTACAAGGCGCCTGTCCGCGACCTGACGTTCGTCCTGAACGAGGTGCTGGAGATCGATCGCTATTCCAACCAGCCCGGTTTCGCCGACGTCTCGTCGGACCTGGTCGGCCAGATCCTCGAGGAAGGCGCCAAATTCGCCGAGGAGGTCATCGCCCCCCTGAACCGCATCGGCGACCAGGAAGGCTGCAAATGGGTCGACGGCAAGGTCACCGGTCCGACCGGCTGGAAGGAAGCCTACAAGGCCATGGTCGAGGCCGGCTGGCCCGCCCTGTCGGCCCTGCCGGAACACGGCGGCCAGGGCATGCCGGCCGTGGTGGCCATGGCTTTCGGCCAGATGACCGCCGCCGCCAGCGCCGCCTTCTCGATGTATCCGGGTCTGACGGCCGGCGCCTATTGGGGCCTGAACGCCAACGGCTCGGACGAGCAGAAGGCGATGTATCTGCCGAAGATGGCCACCGGCGAATGGGGCGGGACCATGAACCTGACCGAGCCGCAGTGTGGCACGGACCTGGGCCTGATCCGCACCAAGGCGGTCCCGAACGGCGACGGCAGCTATAATATCACCGGCCAGAAGATCTGGATCTCGTCGGGCGAGCACGACTTCACCGACAACATCATCCATCTGGTGCTGGCCCGGATCGAGGGCGCGCCGGCCGGGATCAAGGGCATCAGCCTGTTCGTGGTGCCGAAATTCTTCGTCAATGAGGACGGCAGCCTGGGCGCGCGCAACGAAGGCGCGGCCTGCGCCGGGCTCGAGCACAAGATGGGCATCCACGGCAACGCCACCTGCGTCATGGCCTATGAGAACGCCAGGGGCTGGCTGGTCGGCACCGAGAACAAGGGCATGGCGGCCATGTTCGTGATGATGAACGAGGCCCGCCTCGGCACCGGCCTGCAGGGTCTGTCGATCGGGACCGCCGCCTATCAGGCCGCCGTGGAGTTCGCCCACGACCGGCTGCAGGGCCGGTCGCTGACCGGGCCGAAGAACCCGGACGGCCCGGCCGATTCCATCATGGTTCACCCGGACGTGCGCCGCATGCTGCTGGAGGCCAAGGCCTTCGTCGAGGGCGGCCAGGCCTTCACCCTGTGGACCGCGCTGCAGGCCGATCTGCAGCATTCGAACGACGAGGCCGAGGCCCAGAAGGCCCGCGACTACATGGGTCTGATCACCCCGGTGCTGAAGGCCTATCTGACCGACAAGGGCTTCCACGTCGCCAGCCTCGCCATGCAGGTGCACGGCGGCAGCGGCTACACCGAGCATTTCCCGGCGTCGCAGTATCTGCGCGATGCGCGGATCACCATGATCTATGAGGGCGCCAACGGCATCCAGGCGCTCGACCTGGTGGGCCGCAAACTGCCGGCCAACGGCGGCCGGGCGATCATGACCTGGTTCGCCGACATCGACGCCTTCGTGTCCGAGAACGGCGCCGAGGGCCCGATCAAGCCCTTCGTCGACGGCCTGGCCGACGCCAAGAAGAAGCTGCAGGAAGGCACGATGTGGCTGATGCAGAACGGCATGCAGAACCCGGACAACGCCGGGGCGGCGAGCACCGACTATCTGCACATCTTCGGCCTGACGGCCCTGGCCTATATGTGGGCGCAGATGGCCAAGGCGGCGCAGGCGCAGGTGGACGCGGGGTCGAGCGACCCCTTCTACGCCACCAAGCTGATGACCGGCCGCTATTTCGTCGAGCGGATCCTGCCGGATACGGCGGCGCATCTGGCCAAGTTGAAGACCGGCGCGGACGTGCTGATGGCGATGCCGGCAGAGGCGTTCTAGGGACGCACTGATTTTCTCCCTCCCCCTCCGGGGGAGGATCGTCGGCGCAGCCGACGGGGTGGAGAGGGCTCGGCAATCCAGCCGCAGCGCCCTCGTCGCCCAGCCCCTCCCACCCGGCCGCTTCGCGGCCACCCTCCCTCGGAGAGGGAGGGAGAAGCTGAGCGTATGCCCATGAACGTCCTCAACGTCCCCGAGCCCGATTTCATGCAGGAAGAGGAGATCGTCCTCTTCTCCGACTCCGTCGGCAAATGGATCGACGAGCACGCCTCGCCCGAGACCGTGCAGACCTGGCTGGCCAATTCCAGCGTGCCGCGTGAACTGTGGAACGCGTCGGGCGACGCCGGCCTGCTGGGCCTGTCGATGCCGGAGGAAGACGGCGGCATGGGCGGGGACTACCGGCATGAGGTGGTGCTGATGCGCCAGCTGGGCTGGAAGGGCGCGGATCACTTCGGCATCTCGCTGCACAATGCGATCGTCATGCCCTACATCTGGCACTACGGCACCGCCGAGCAGAAGGCGCGCTGGCTGCCGCGGCTGCAGTCGGGCGAACTGGTCGGCGCCATCGCCATGACCGAGCCGGGCGCCGGCTCCGACCTGCAGGGGGTCAAGACCACCGCCATCAAACAGGGCAACCAGTATGTGGTGAACGGCTCCAAGACCTTCATCACCAACGGCCAGCTGGCCAATTTCATCATCGTCGTGGCCAAGACCGACCCGTCCGAAGGCGCCAAGGGCACCTCGCTCATCGTGGTCGAGACGGACGGGGCCGAGGGCTTCGAGCGCGGCCGGAACCTGCACAAGATCGGCATGGAGGGGAACGACACCTCCGAGCTGTTCTTCAACGACGTGAAGGTCCCCGGCGAAAACATCATCGGCGGCGGCGAGGGCCAGGGCTTCATCCAGCTGATGCAGCAGCTGCCGCAGGAGCGGCTGAACATCGCCGTCCAGGGGGTCGCCGCAGCCGAGCGCGGGCTGAAGGAGACGCTGGCCTACGTCAAGGAACGCAAGGCCTTCGGCAAGCGGGTGATCGACTTCCAGAACACCCAGTTCAAACTGGCCGAGGTGAAGACCAAGCTGACGGTGGCCAAGGTGTTCGTCGACCACTGCATCGGCCTGCATCTGAAGGGCCAGCTGGACGCCGTCACCGCCTCAATGGCCAAATACTGGGTCACCGACATCCAGGGCGAGGTCATCGACGAGATGCTCCAGCTCCACGGCGGCTACGGCTATATGAACGAATATCCGATCGCCCAGCTGTACAAGGACGCCCGCGTCCAGCGCATCTACGGCGGGACGAACGAGATCATGAAGCTGCTGATCGCGCGGACTCTGTAGGCGGGGTCCCGTCCTCGGGCCCGGCGCAGATGGCGAGGGCGTTGATCTGCGCCACGGGCCACAGCTGGCCTGCCCCGTCCTGGACCAGCACTTCGACGTCGTGGTCCGACGCCACCGCCTCGCGCGCCAGCGCCATGGCCGCGATGGCCGCCTTCTCGCAGGTCGCATACCGGCCGATGCGGCGGCGTTCGCAGACGATGCGCCAGCATCCGTCCGCCCTGATGATCGCGTAGACGAGCCGGGACATGGCCACCTCCACGATCAAAAATTACCGCGATATGTTAACGGGATTTTACGGCCAAGCTACGTTAACCGCGAATGATTTGATTTACACAGCTTTAGATGGTCACCAGGAGCCGGGCCGCAGACAAGACCGGGGGCCGTGGACTATGAAACCCCGATGATCCGCCTCCATGTCCCCACGCCCCTCGCCCCCGACGCCGCCGTCCTGCCGACGCTCGACCAGTCGCGCTACCTGACCCAGGTGATGCGGCTGAAGATCGGGGACGGGCTGCTGGTCTTCAACGGCGTCGACGGGGAGTGGCGGTGTGTGATCGCAGAGGCGCTCAAGAAAGGCGTGGTTCTGCGGGCCGCAGAACAGGTGCGGCCGCAGACCCTGGGGCCGGACGTGCAGTTGCTGATCAGCGTGGTGAAGAAGTCCGCACTGGAGTTCGCGGTCGAAAAGGCGACCGAACTGGGGGTGCGGCGCATCCGGCTGGTGGTTACCCACCGGACCCAGGTCCAGCATGTGCGGATGGACCGGCTGGACGCCATCGCCATCGAGGCGGCCGAACAGACCGGGCGGATGGACGTGCCCATGATCGATGAACCGGTGAAGCTGGGCGAGGTGCTGGACGACTGGGAAGCCGGCCGGCGGCTGATGTTCTGCGACGAGACCGGCGGGGCGCCGGCGGGGCCCGCCCTTCAGGCCGCGGGCGGGGACCCATGGGCCGTCCTGATCGGTCCCGAGGGCGGGTTTTCGCCGGAGGAGCGGGAGCGACTGCGGGCCCTGCCCTTCGCCACCGCCGTGTCGCTGGGTCCCCGGATCCTGCGGGCCGACACCGCCGCCGTCTCCGCCCTCACCCTCTGGCAGGCGGCCGTCGGCGACTGGGACCGCTAGCGGGAGCGCCGGCTTCGGAGCAGGATGCCGCATGTTCAACGAATTGGCCCTGTCGACGGTTATGGCCCTGCTCGCCGTCAGCATCCACGGCTTCGGCCTGTTCAGCCTCGGCCGCGTCCTTGAACTCTACGAAATCCGGGCCGGGCGATCCTATGTCGAGGGGCCGCTGTGGCGGCACGTGCTGCTGACCATCGCCGTGGTCCTGGGCCTGTTCGTCATCCATGGGGTCGAAATCTGGATGTACGCCGCCCTCTACAAGATGATCGGCGCGGTGCCCGACCTGCGCGAGGCGGTCTATTTCTCCAGCATCAGCTATGGCTCGATCGGCTACGACGACTCGCTGATGGCGCCGCAGTGGCGGCTGCTGGGCGCGATCGAGGGTGTGGCGGGCGCGATTCTGCTGGGCTGGTCGGTCGCCTTCTTCGTCAGCGTCATGACCCCGTTCACCGCCCGCAAGAAACACGGCATGGTCCACCGCGACATCCCTTGAGGAACGCGTCGTTTCGCCCCATCTAGCCGCGACAAGAGGGCTGAATGCATGACCGACGCCGCGCCGCTTTCCCGCGAAGACCTGATCAGGGCCATGTCGAAGGGCGCCAAGCCGAAGGACCAGTGGCGCATCGGCGCCGAGCACGAGAAATTCGGCTTCGACCGGTCGACGCTGCGTCGCCCCGCCTACGAGGGCGAGGGCGGCATCCTGGCCATGCTGACCGGCCTGCAACGGTTCGGCTGGGCGCCGGTCGAGGAGGCCGGCTACGTCATCGCCCTTGAGCGCAAGAACGAGGAAGGGATGACCGCCTCCATCTCGCTGGAGCCGGGCGGGCAGTTCGAACTGTCGGGCGCGCCGCTGAAGGACGTGCACGACATCTGCAACGAGACCGGCCAGCATCTGATGGAGGTCAAACAGGTCGCCGACCAGTTGAACCTCGGCTTCATCGGCGCCGGCTTCGACCCGCTGTGGCGGCGCGAAGACGTGCCGGTCATGCCGAAGGGCCGCTACAAGATCATGCGCGCCTATATGCCGAAGAAGGGGTCGCTGGGCCTCGACATGATGCTGCGCACCTGCACCATCCAGTCGAATCTCGATTTCTCGGACGAGGCCGACATGGTGGCCAAATTCCGCACCTCTTTGGCCCTGCAGCCGGTCGCCACCGCCCTGTTCGCCTGCTCGCCCTTCATCGAGGGCAAACCCAGCGGCTTCCTGTCCTCCCGCGCCAATGTCTGGACCGACACCGATCCGGACCGGACGGGCATGCTGGACTTCGTCTTCCAGGACGGCTTCGGCTACGAGCGCTACGCCGACTATGCGCTGGACGTGCCGATGTATTTCGCCAAGCGCGGCGAGACCTATGTCGACCTGTCGGGCCAGTCCTTCCGCCGCTTCATGACCGAGGGGCTGGACGCCCTGCCCGGCGAGCGGGCGACGAAGAAGGACTGGAACGACCACCTGACCACGCTTTTCCCCGAAGTTCGGCTGAAGTCGTATCTGGAGATGCGCGGCGCCGACGGCGGGCCGTGGAGCCGCATCTGCGCGCTTCAGGCCCTGTGGGCCGGGGTGCTGTACGACGGCGCGGCGCTGGCCGCCGCCTGGGATCTCGTCAAGAACTGGGACATCGCCGACCACGAGCGACTGCGCCGCGACGTGACCCGGCTGGGCCTCAAGGCCGAGGTGGCGGGCCGGTCGGTGCGCGACGTCGCCGTGGACATGGTCCACATCGCCCGCGAGGGACTGAAGAACCGCGCGCGCTTCAGCGGCGGCATGGTCGACGAGCGCGGCTATCTGTCAGAGCTGGAAGACATCGCGGACAGCGGCATCACCCCCGCCGACCGGCTGCTGGCGCTGTACAACGGAGAGTGGCAGGGCGACCTGACGCGGATGTACCGGGATTTCGCCTACTAGGCGGAAATGCGCCCTTAACACTGCCGGGCCTAACCTGTTTTCCATTGGGGACGGGGACGGCAGTATCGTGAGTTGCACCGCACAGATCGCACCGGATGATCAGGGCTTTGCATCAGCCTTTCTCGCCAGTCCGACCGCGGAAGGCGGCGGCGACCTTTCCACCTTCTTCGACGTCTCCCTCGACCTGCTGGTCATTCGCGAGATCGGCGGACGCGTGGCCAGGGTGAGTCCGTCCTGGCACACGACGCTGGGCTATACCCCCGAGGAGATGCGCGGCTTCCCCCTGCTGGCGCTGGTCCACCCAGATGACCTGCCAGGGACGCAGGACAGCGTCCAGGAGGTCGAGAACCGGCGGCCGGACGCCCCCGTCCTGGGCCATATCAATCGGTATCGTCACAAGGACGGGCACTATCGCACCCTGGAATGGCGCGCCCGTCGGGTCGGCGATCACGTCTACGCCGTCGCCCGGGACGTCACCGACCGGGTCGCCGCCGAACAGGCCCTGATCGACGCCAAGGCGGCGGCCGAGGCGGCCAACACCGCCAAATCCGAATTCCTCGCCAATATGAGCCATGAGATCCGGACGCCGCTGAACGGGGTCATCGGCATCGTCGACGCGCTGTCGCGCACCCCGCTCTCGCCGGAACAGGCGGAGATGGTCGACCTGATCCGGGGGTCTGGCGTGACCCTCGAACGGCTGGTCTCGGACATCCTCGACGTCTCCAAGATCGAGGCCGGTCAGCTGGATCTGGAATCCCGGCCCTTCGATCTGGAGGAGGCGCTGGAGCCCCTCGCGGTCATGGGCGCGCGGGCCGAGGACAAGGGTTTGGCCTTCCATGTCGAGCGCACGCCGGAGGCCCGCGGCGTATTCGTGGGCGACAGCACCCGCATCCGTCAGGTGCTGGGCAATCTGCTGTCCAACGCGATCAAATTCACGGCCTCCGGTTCGGTCACCGTCCGCATCGAGGCCTGGCCGGATGATCCGGACGCGCCGTCGGCCGCACACCAGCTGGCGATCATGGTCGAGGACACCGGCGTCGGCTTCAACGCCGGGCACGCATCCCGGCTGTTCGAGCGTTTCAACCAGGCCGACAGCACCATCACCCGGCGGTTCGGCGGCACGGGCCTGGGTCTGTCCATCTGCCGGTCTCTGGTGGTGATGATGGGCGGATCGATCGAGGCCCGCTCGACTCCCGGGGTCGGCAGCCGCTTCCGTTTCGTCCTGCCGCTGGACCGCGCAGGGAGCCTCGCCGACTATGACGCGCGCGAGACCAGCGCCGGACCGGCGGTCCCGACCCTCGCCGGGCGACCCATGCGGGTCCTGCTGGCCGAGGATCACCCGACCAACCAGCGGGTGGTGCAACTGATCCTCGGCGGTCAGGGGGCCGAAGTCATCACCGCCGACGACGGCGCCCAGGCGGTCGCGGCCTTTGAGGCCGGGACCTTCGACGTCGTGCTGATGGACATGCAGATGCCCGTCATGGACGGCCTGACCGCGACCCGGGCGATCCGCGCCTTCGAGGCCGCCATGCCCCACCGGCCGCGCACGCCCATCGTCATGCTGAGCGCCAACGCCATGGCCGAGCACCGGGCCGAATCCCGGGCTGCGGGCGCAGACAGCCATGTGGCCAAGCCGATTACGGCGGTCAGCCTCATTGCGGGCATTCAGGCTGTGCTTGAGGCCTGAGCGCGGGCTGCTGTCCGGGTCCGGGCCCCACCATGCTGAGCCGGTTGAGCCTCGGGGCCGGAACTGCGCGGGCCAGGCCTTGATCACCGGCCCCAACGGGCACAGGCTCGGCCGCAGCAGGCGGGAGGCTGATCATGAACGGGTTTGGCGTTGTCGCGGTCGTGGCCACACTGGGACTTGCCGGATGCCGGGAGCCCGCCGCGGTCGCCGGGCCTGAAGCGCTCCAGGCGGCGCCCCGACCGCCCGCGGCTCTGGGCGTCGCTTTCGACAAGGCCGCCGGCCTGCAGATGCGACCCTGCGATGCAGAGATGGGGCCGCGCTGCATGATCCTGTCTGACCCGGCCGCCGAGGAATTCATGCGCGACCTGCTCACCGTCCAGGTTCACGCCGGTCCGCTTGAGGCCGTCGCGGCTGAAGAAGCGGGATTCGTGCGCGACGCCGGGGGACGGCTGATGACCACCTACGGCCGGTTCGAGCCGGTCGCGGTCGAGGCGTTCGAAGTGAACGGCAAATCCGGCCTGCGCGCCGTGGTCGCCTGCGGCATCAGCGACCCCGAGACCGGCTTCCACGCCGCCGCCGGTGAATGCCTGTGGGCTGTCGTCAGCGACGGGGCGCAGTCCGTGGTGATCTCATCGAGCGGTTTCGGCAACGGCCTGGACGCCGCCGAGACGGCAGTGCGATCGGTGCGGTTCACGGCGGATTGACAAGGATTGCCATTAATCGGACCCTTTGGGTTGAAGGAGCACCGCCCATGGCCACCATGAACATCTCCCTTCCCGACCAGATGAAGGCGTGGGTCGAGGAACAGACCCGCAGCGGCCGCTACGGCAATTCCAGCGATGTTGTTCGCGACCTGATCCGGCGCGAACAGGTCAGGGCCGAGAAGATCGCCCACATGCAGCGGCTTGTGGACGAAGGGCGCGCAAGCGGCACTAGCAACAGAACGCCCCGCCAGATCATAGACGCGGCGCGCGGCGACCTTCGCAAGCGAGCCTAGACCTGCCTCGGCTGACGGTCAGTGAGGAAGCCGACCGCGACCTCGACACCCTATACCGTCTGGGTGTCGAGATGTTCGGCGTTGCGCAGGCTGACCGCTATATCGACGGGCTGCTTGGCGCGCTTGACCTGATCGCGGACTTTCCCGCCGCCGCCCGCTTGCGAACCGAGCTAAAGCCGCCGATCCGGGCCTATCCATACAAGTCGCATGTAATTCTCTACGACATCGAAGCGACAGGCGACGTTCTCGTCGTGCGCATCCGTCACGGGCATGAAGAGTGGTCCGACCTGGCCGGTGACATCCCGGACTGACATCGCGACCAGGCCTGGGCCTCGTGACCGCGCCGAGCCCATGCGCGCGCCCCTACCGCACCGCCGCCGTATTGCACTGGGCCAGTTGCACGTCCGTCAGGGCCGCACCGTCGCGCTCGTAGCGGGTGACCGCGCCGAAGCGGGCGACGAAGCGGCGGCATTCGCGACCGATCGGTTGGGAGACGCCGGGGCCGCGGGCGACGCAGACGCCGTCGGGGCCGCAGGTCCAGTTGCGTCCGTCGAAGATTTCGCTGCGAGCCTCCCCGGGCGCGGCCAGGACAGCGGCGGCGCCCGGGGTCAGGGCCGGAGCGGGTTGGGCGGAGATCAGGGCCGCCGTCGAGATCAGGGTCATGAGAAGCATGGCGCTTCCTCCAATGGGTCTTTCCAAACCGACCGGCTCAGGATAAAAGTAACCGGTCGGTCACCGATAAGTGCACGATCGGTCACTTTTGGTCAAGAGGTAATTTCGTTGGGCAAGGGCGAGGACACGCGGGCGCGGATTCTGGACGAGGCGATGCGTCAGGTCAGCGTGCGCGGCATGACCGGCGTCAGCCTGGGCGACCTCGCCGCCGCGATGAACCTGTCCAAGAGCGGGGTGCTGAAGCATTTCCAGTCGATGGAGACGCTGCAACTGGCCCTGCTGGACGCCATGACCGACCGGTTCGTGGCCGAGGTGTGGAAGCCGGCCGAGCCGTTCGCGCCGGGCCGTGAGCGGCTGGAGAAGCTGTTCGAGCGCGAACTGGCCTGGAACGACAGCGAGAACCTGCCAGGCGGCTGTCCCCTCACCTCCGCCGCGACCGAACTGGACGACCAGCCCGGCCCGTTGCGCGACAAGCTGAAGGACAACCGGGTGCGCTGGGGCCGCACGCTGAAGCGCGAGTTCCGCGCCCTGAGGCCCGAGGCCGACGACGCGACGCTGGAGACGCTGGTGTTCCAGTGGAAGGGCATATTGCTGGCCTATGGGCATTCCAAGCGGCTGCTGGACGACGAGTCGGCCCGGGCCCAGGCGACGGCGGCCTACCGGATGCTGATCGGCGGCTGAGACCGCAGCCGAAGTCCGCCAGACGCGCGTTTCCAGCGGGGCCGCCGCCGCGCTAGAACCGCGCCATGCCGACCGAGAACGAGCGCAAATACGTCCTGTCCGATCCGGCGGCGGTGCTGGCCCTGTGGGCCCCGGCGGAATGGAGCGAGATCCGGCAGGGCTACCTCCCCGGCGACGCCCGCATCCGGCGGCAGACCCGGGACGGGGTCGCGTCCGACAGCTTCACCTACAAGATCGATGCGGCGGGCCGGCTGATCGAGATCGAGACGGCGATGACCGAGCCGCGCGACTTCGACGACCTGTGGCCGCTCACCACGCGGCGCATCCACAAACTGCGGCGGACCGAGACCGACCGCTACGGTCTGCAGTGGGATATCGACCTGCTGCTGGACGCGGCGGGGGCCTGCTATTTCGCCATGGCTGAATGCGAGATGCCGGAGACCATGGACGCCCCGCCGGAGGTCCTGCCCGCGCTGGCGCCGTTCATCGCCTGCGCCGTGCCGCGCGAGAGGCAGGCGGAGTTCGCCAATGCCCGGCTGGCCGATCCCGGCTATGCTGCGGCGCTGAGATTCTGACCCGAGCGGAGCACGACATGACCGGAACCATTCGCGTCGGCATCGGCGGCTGGACCTATGAGCCATGGCGCGGCGTCTTCTATCCGGACAAGCTGAGCCAGAAGAAGGAGCTGGAATACGCCAGTTCGAAGCTGACCTCGATCGAGATCAACGGCACCTACTATTCCGGCTTCAAGCCCGAGACCTGGATGAAGTGGCGCGACGAGACGCCCGACGACTTCGTCTTCGCGGTCAAGGCCAGCCGGTTCTGCACCAACCGGAAAGTCCTGGCCGAGGGCGGCGAGAGCGTGGGACGGTTCCTCGACCAGGGGCTGACGGCGCTGGGCGACAAGCTGGGCCCGATCAACTGGCAGTTCATGGCCACCAAGAAATTCGATCCAGTCGATTTCGAGGGCTTCCTGAAGCTGTTGCCGAAGGAGAAGGACGGGATCCGGCTGCGCCACGCGCTGGAGGTCCGGAGCGGGACGTTCGACACGCCGCAGTTCCATGATCTGGCGGCGAAATACGGCGCGGCCATCGTCTATGCGGTCGATGAGGAAGCGCCCGAGTGGCCGCGGATCGACCAGCCGACGGCCGACTTCAGATACGCCCGGCTGATGTCGAGCCGCGAGGACGAGCCGACCGGCATGTCCCCGGCCGAGCTGGACGCCATCGTCAAACAGACGCGTGCCTGGGCGAAGGACGGCGACGTCTTCGCCTATTTCATCGCGGGGGCGAAGGTCCGCAATCCGGCGGCGGCGCAGGCGCTGATCGCCAGGCTGGGCTGAGGGGAAAGGGTCTTCCGGCGGTCCGCGGCCGTTCGACCGCGCCGCCGCCCGTCTTGAGCTGGATCAAGGCGCTGCACCCCCGGAAGGGGGGACCATCGGCTGATCGCCGGAGGACCTCATGGACGCGCAGTGGAAGCAGAAGATCGTCGCCATACTCGACGGCCACCGGACCATGACCATCGCCACGAACAGACCGGACGGCTGGCCGCAAACGACGGCCGTCGGCTACTCCAACGACGGGCTCACCCTCTACTTCCTGTGCGGGAAGGACAGCCAGAAGGCGGCCAACCTGGCCCGGGACGAGCGGGTCTCGCTGGCGATCAACAACGATCCCGATCAGGTGATGGCCATCAAGGGACTGTCGATGGCGGCGCATGCCCGGCGGGTGGTCGACCGGGCCGAGGGCGAGAAGGCCCTGGCCTTGCTATTCGCCCGGTATCCCGCCCAGAACGGGGTGACCATGACCCTGCCCTCGCCGGACGATGTCGCGCTCTTCCGCGTCGTGCCGAAGGTGATCTCGATCCTCGACTACACCCTCGGCTTCGCCCACACCGATCTCGTCCCCTGCGACGACGAGCCGGCCGGCCAATGAGCGGTCCGGACTTGTGCCGGACAGGGTGAAGGCACAAGTGGAGGCCAAAGGAGCCCTCCCCCATGCCCATCGCCACCCGCGCCTTCGCCGCCACGTCCAGCACCGCCCCGCTGTCGCCCTGGAGCTTCGACCGGCGCGACCCGGGCCCGGACGACGTGGCCATCGAGATCAAATTCGCGGGGGTCTGCCACTCCGACCTGCACATCGTGAAGAACGACCTGGGCAATACGACCTATCCGATCGTGCCGGGTCACGAGATCGCCGGCGTGGTGACGGCGGTTGGCGCCAATGTCGCCCGCTTCAAGGTCGGGGACCGGGTCGGCGTCGGCTGCATGGTCGACAGCTGCCGCCAGTGCAAACCCTGTCTGGAGGGCGAGGAGCAATACTGCGTGCCCGGCATGGTCCAGACCTATGGCTCGCCCGATCCCAAGGGCGCCGCCGTCGGCCAGAAGATCACCCAGGGCGGCTATTCCACCGCCATCGTCGTCGACCAGAACTATGTCGTCACCATCCCGGACAGCATCCCGCTGGACGCGGCGGCGCCGCTGCTGTGCGCCGGCATCACCACCTATTCGCCGCTGCGGCACTGGAAGGTCGGGCCGGGCTCGAAGGTGGCGGTGATCGGTCTGGGCGGCCTCGGTCATATGGCGGTCAAACAGGCGGCGGCCATGGGGGCGGAGGTGACCGTCCTGTCGACCTCGGACCGCAAGAAGGCCGACGCCGAGCGGATGGGGGCCAGGCATTTCCTCATCAACTCCGACAAGGCGGCGATGCAGGCGGCGGGCGAGAGCTTCGACCTGATCATCAACACCGTCTCTGCCACGCACGAGATCGCCAGCCATGTCCAGCTGCTGGCCAAGGACGGCACCATGGTCATGCTGGGTCTGACCACCGAGGGTCTGCCGGTCTACGCCATGGGCCTGTTGTGGCGCCGTCGGGCGGTCGCCGGGTCGCTGATCGGCGGCATCCGCGAGACCCAGGAGATGCTGGACTTCTGCGCCGAGCACGGTCTGGCCTGCGACATCGAGGTGATCGCCCCTGACCAGATCAACGACGCCTATGCGCGACTGCAGAAGTCCGACGTGCGGTACCGGTTCGTGCTGGATATGGCGCGGATCTGAAGAGTGGCTAGTGGTTAGTGACGAGCGGCGAGTGATTGCCGCTTCACTGACGGCGGGGGGCGGCGCTGACAGCGCCACTGCGCAGCCGGCGACCAGCCACTGACCACTAGCCACCAGCCGCCCTTCCCGCGCACCCGCCATCCGGCTAAAGCGTAGTCCTTGAAGGCCGTGCGTCAGACGCGGCTCCAAGGGACAAGGAAACGCACATGGCTCGAGTGGCTCTGGTCACGGGTGGAACCCGCGGCATCGGCAAGGCGATCGTTCAGCGGCTCAAGGAAGACGGCATGCTCGTCGCCGCCGGCTATTCCGGCAATGTCGAGGCGGCCGAGGCCACGGCGAAGGAACTGGGCGTCTCCATCGTCAAGGGCAACGTCGGCTCGTTCGACGACTGCGCCCGGGCCGTGAAGGAGATCGAGGACCAGCTCGGCCCCATCGACATCCTGGTCAACAACGCCGGCATCACCCGCGACGGCTTCTTCCACAAGATGAGCTCGGAGCAGTGGTCGGACGTGATCCGGGTGAACATGGACAGCGTGTTCAACATGACGCGCCAGGTCATCAACGGCATGCGCGACCGCGGCTTCGGCCGGATCGTCAACATCAGCTCCATCAACGGGCAGAAGGGCCAGATCGGCCAGACCAACTACTCGGCAGCCAAGGCCGGGATGATCGGCTTCACCAAGGCGCTGGCGCTGGAGAACGCGCGCAAGGGCGTGACGGTCAACTGTATCGCGCCGGGCTATATCGACACCGAAATGGTCGGGGCCATGGACGAGAAGGTCCTGGCCGGGATCATCGCCCAGATTCCCGTGGGAAGGCTCGGAAAAGGCGAGGAAATCGCCGACATGGTGTCCTGGCTGGCCGGTGAACGTGCCGGATATGTCACAGGCTGCACCCTGTCGCTGAACGGGGGTCAGTATCTGGTCGGCTGACCGGGTCCTGCCCAAAATCCGCCGCGTGCCGATTGCACCACTGCTCGCCATGGAGTTGACGGCGAGGGTCAGAACGGCGCGAACGCCGCTTCCGGCGGCGATTGCGATCGCCCTCGCCGCGGCGGCGCTGTCGTCTCTGCCCATGGCCTCCCAGGCTCAGGCCCAGAACCAGGCCAACGCCCAGGCCGAACAGGCCCAGGCCCTGCGCAACCGCAACGCGGCGGCCGCACGCGCCGTGCCGCCGACCGGCCGCTATGTGGCGGAGTCGGGCGAGGCCTTCATTCTCGACCGGTCCGGCCAGCGCCCCCTGTTGCGCTTCGATCGACGGGACGAGACCTGGGTGCTGCGGCCCACCGCGGCCCCGCGCGGCGACGTGATCTATCGCAATGACGCCGGCGACCAGTTGCTGCGGGTCACCCCCGGCGGCGGCATGACCGTTTATACGCCGCGCGCGCCCGGCGGCTCGCCCGCCTCCTTCACCGGCCCTGGCCAGAGCCTGACCCCGCCGATTCTGGGGCCTTTACAGCTATGGAGCTTGATGGCGCGACGGAGCGACATGATCAGTCAGGCCCTTGGCCGTCTGGTCGGCATCAATCTGACCGGCGAGCGCTCCGAGCCCCTGTGCGTCGAGGCCCTGATTGTGACGACCGACGCCGTCCTTCGCATCGCCCGTTCGCCGACGGCACGACGAAGCCTCGACAGACTCACCAGCATCACCATCATCGAGGGCGAGCGCGCCTCCGTCACCTATATTGGCGGACGACTCGTGGTGACGGTGGATCCCGATGAAGGAATGGCGGGCCGACCATCCTCGGCGCGCGTTATCCAGGTCTTCCTGGCGGCGCCGCCAGCGCGACGCTGACTCTCCCTCTCCGAACTCTTCACGCGGTCCGAGGTCGTCTGGACCCGCTAGGTTGTGAAGACGTCCTTGGCGGCCCGCACGGCCGCGAAGACCTCGGCGTCGCTCGCCCGCACGAACGGATTTGAGGCCTTTTCCGCGCCGATGGTGGTCGGGACCGTCGCCTCGCCCCGCTCACGCATCGCGAAAATCTCCGCCGCCCGCGCGGCCATTTCAGGCCGGTCGTCGACGCTGAGGGCGAAACGGGCGTTGGCCGCGGTGTATTCATGGGCGCACCAGACGACAGTCTCCTCCGGCCAGGCCGCCAGGGTCTGCAGACTGTTCCACATCTGCGCCGGCGTGCCCTCGAACAGCCGTCCGCAGCCGAGGGTGAACAGCACGTCGCCGACGAAGGCCTGGGCGTCCGCGGGCGAGCGGTAGACGATGTGGCCGAGGGTGTGGCCGGGCGCGGCGGTCACCTCCAGCGCCGTGGTTCCCAGCATGACGGTGTCGCCGCCGGTGACGATCCGGTCGATCGGCGCGGCCTTGCGCACCTCTTCCGGGCCGACGATCTCGCAACCGGTCTCCGCCTTCAGCCGGGCGTTGCCCTGGGTATGGTCGGGGTGCCAGTGGGTGTTGAGGATCAGGTCGAGCCGACCCCAGCCGCTGCGCTCCAGATCGGCCAGAATGGCGTCCGCATCGGGCGTATCGATCGTAGCCACCGCCCCTGTGTCCCGGTCCCGAACCAGAAAGCCGTAGTTGTCGTTGAGACAGGGAAACAGGCGCACGTCGAGGGTCATGCGCGCATTCTAGCAGCCGCCCCCGGCGCGGCCTATGGTGGCTCCATGCGGCGCAGTATCGAGGAACTCCGGACCTTCTACGGCGAGCCCACGGGGGCCCTGGCGCGCCGGCTGCTGGCGCGACGACTGGAGGACGCCTGGGGCGAGGCGACCAACAGCGACGTCCTGGGCATCGGCTACGCCACGCCCTGGCTCGACGCCTTCGTCGGGGCCCGTCGGGTGATCGCCGCCATGCCGGGCGGCCAGGGCGTGGAGCCCTGGCCCTCGATCGGCAAGAACCGCAGCCTGCTGGTCGACGACCGCCGCCTGCCCTTCGCCGCCGGGTCGTTCGACCGTATTCTGCTGATCCATGCCCTCGAGGAGGCGGACGACGCCCAGGGGCTGATGAATGAGGCGGTGCGCGCCCTGTCTCCGGCCGGGCGGATCATCCTGGTCGCGGCGGCGCGCGGCGGCCTGTGGGCGCGGGCCGAGACGACGCCTTTCGGTCACGGACGGCCCTTCACCCGCCGCCAGCTGGAAAAACTGGTGCGCGGCGCGGGTCTGGAGCCGACCGCCTGGTCCCAGACCCTGTATGTGCCCCCCTGGGGGCCGCTGCTGCCGCTGGCCGACGGGTTCGAACAGGTGGGCAAGCGGGTCATGCCGGGCGCGGCGGGCGTCATCCTGCTGGAGGCGACGCGGCAGGCCTATGCCCGCATCCGGCCCGGCGGGGCCGTGGCCACGGCGCCGGTGATGACGCCCGCGATGCAGCCGCAGCCGGCGTCGCGATCATCGCGCGATCTGCCCGGTGATGATCTGGCGGGAAGCGGCGAACGCCCTTAAAGCCCTGCCCATGCAGCGATTGATCCTGATGCGTCACGCCGAGGCGGAACGGGCGGCCGGTTCCGGTCGCGACCGCGACCGCGTGCTTTCCGCGCGCGGCCGCAGGGACGCCGCCGCCATGGGTCGGGCGCTGGCCGCGCGCGGCATGCGTCCCGATCTGGCGCTGGTCTCGCCCGCCGCCCGCACGCGCCAGACGTGGGACCTGCTGCATGACGCCTTCGGGGACGTGCAGGTCCGCGACGACGAGCCCCTGTACAACGGCGGTTCCGAAACCCTGCGCCGCTTCGTGGAAGCCGGAGAGGATGAGGCCGGCTGTCTGATGGTCGTGGCCCACAATCCGGGAATCCACCTGCTGGCGGTGGAATATCTGGTCGAGGGCGCGGCCTCGCCGGCCATTCTGGACCGGATGAGCGGCGGCTTTCCGCCGGGGGCGGCGGCGATCTTCACCGTCGACGTCGCCGGACGCTGCGCCTTCGAGGGCTTCATCCAGCCGCGTGATCTGGGCGGCGAATGACCGGGGTCGCCTACAAGCTGGTCGACCGGGCCGAATGGACGGCGGCGCTGGCCGCCGGCGCCTATGCGGGCTCGGCGGTCGATCTCGCCGACGGCTATATCCATATGTCCACGGCGGCCCAGCTGGCCGAGACCGCGCGGCGGCACTATGCCGGACGGACCGGTCTGGTGCTGGTCGAGGTCGCCCTGGAGCCGCTGGGCGAGGCGCTGAAATGGGAGGCGTCGCGCGGCGGCGACCTGTTTCCGCACCTGTTCGCCCCCCTTCCCGCCACGGCCGATGCGCCGCAGCGCGGGTTGTCGGTCGATGCCCAGGGCGTGATGCGATTTGAGGACGGAACCGTCGGATGGCCGTAACCGACATCGGCGCGGCCCTGCTGCGCGCGCTTGATCCGGAAACCGCCCATGGGCTGGCCATCCGGGCCCTGCAGCTGGCGCCCCTGCCGCCCGCGCGGGCCGATGACCCCATACTCGCCACCACCGTTGCCGGTCTGGCCCTGCCCAATCCGGTCGGTCTGGCCGCCGGTCTGGACAAGAACGGCGAGGCCCTGCACGGCCTGTCGCGGCTGGGCTTCGGCTTTGTGGAATGCGGCTCGGTCACGCCGCTGCCGCAGCCCGGCAATCCGAAGCCGCGCCTGTTCCGCCTGAGCGAGGACCGCGCGATCATCAACCGGATGGGGTTCAACAACGCCGGTCTGGAGGCCTTCGCCGCCCGGCTGGCCGACCGGCCCCGCGACGCTGTCGTCGGCGCCAATCTGGGAGCCAACAAGGATACGGAGGACAAGGCCGCAGACTATGTCGCCGGACTGATCCGGCTGAAGGGTCTGGCCGACTATGTGACGGTCAATGTCTCCTCGCCGAACACGCCGGGCCTGCGCGCCCTGCAGGGGCGGGCCGCCCTGGACGACCTTCTGGGCCGGCTGGCTGAGGCTCGCGGGGACGACCCGACTCCCGTCTTCCTCAAGATCGCGCCGGACCTGACACCGGCCGAAATCGCCCTGATCGTCGAGGCCAGTCTGGACCACGGGATCGACGCGCTGATCGTATCCAACACGACCCTGGACCGGCCCGACAGCCTGCGTTCGAGCCATCGGGCCGAAGCCGGAGGACTGTCCGGCGCGCCGCTGAAGGCGCGGGCCGGGGCGGCCCTGCGCGCCGCGGCGGAGGCCGCAGCCGGCCGCCTGCCCCTGATCGCGGCCGGGGGGATCGACAGCGGGGCCGAGGCCTATGCCCGCATCCGGGCCGGCGCGTCCGCCGTCCAACTGTATTCCGCCCTGATCTATGAGGGTCCGGGCCTGATCGGGCGGATCAAGCGAGACCTCGCCGCCCGCCTGCGTGCCGACGGGTTTTCCACCGTCGGCGAGGCTGTTTCGACCGCCCGTTGACGGAGCGTTAGGGCAAGCAGGCCATGATCACGGGACGGGCGAAAACGCTCATTCCGGGGACCCGCATGGCGATAGCCACAGCCGACATGCCAGCTGACGAGTCCGTCGCCGATCCCGGCGACTGGGCCGGCGCGATCCGTCAGCGGCGCAAGGCGCTGCTGCAGCGGCTCGGCATGGCCTCGGCCAGCGCCCTGATCTTCAGCCCGCTTCTGGGCTGGTCGCTGAGCTTCGCCTGGGTCGTCGGCTATTTCGTCGTCCAGCTGCTGGACCTGTGGGTCTTCGCGCCGATCGTCAGCGGCAAGACCGAGCGGCTGCGCGGCCTGCGCCGTGTCGCCGGCTGGATCATGCTGTCCGTGAACGCGGCCTATTTCGGCAGCCTGTCGGTGCCGCTGTGGATGACTGGCGGAGCCATGGGCGGCATCTGCGCCGTCATGCTGCTGTCAGCCGCCGCCATCTACGCGGTGGTCAACGCCCCCCGGTCGACCTCGGTCATGCTGATGACCGCCTCGATCCAGTTCCTGTATCTGGCGGCGACGCCGGTGTTCATGGCCATCCACGGGGCGACGCCCGGCTTCGTCACGGCGGCGGCCATCGCCGTCGGCGTCTTCATCACCTACTGCCTCTCGACCTGGCAGCGCATGAACGAGGCGCGACTGTCCGAGAGCGCCGCCCGTGTCGAGGCCGAGGAAAAACGGGCCCAGGCCGAGCACATCATGGCCGGCCGCAGCGCCTTCCTGGCCGCGATCGGACACGACCTGCGCACCCCGATCAGCGCCATCCTGACCGGCGCCGCGGAACTGGAGCGCGGCGCGACGGACGCCGCGGCCCGCTCACAGGCCCATCTGATCACCGACGCCGGCTTCATGATGAAGGCCATGCTCGACGACCTGCTGGACCACGCCAAGCTGGAAGCCGGCCACATGACGGTCGACCAGGTCGACTTCAACCTTCGCGACCTGCTGAACCAGACCACCCGCCTGTGGCGCGGACCGGCCCGGGCCAAGGGGCTGAAGCTGCGGGTCGAGGGCGCCGCATGCATCCCGGCCTCCGTACGGGGCGATCCGATGCGGGTGCGTCAGGTGCTGAACAATCTGATCTCCAACGCGATGAAATTCACCGAGACGGGGTCGATCACCCTGCGTCTCAACGCCTGGAGCGAGGAGCCCGCCGGGCATGCGGTGCTGATCACGGTGGAGGACACCGGGCCCGGCATGACCGCCGACCAGGTCTCGCGCCTGTTCACCCCCTTCGACCAGACCATGTCGGGTGTCAGCGCCGTCCACGGCGGCACCGGCCTGGGCCTCGCCATCAGCCGCCAGCTGGCGGAACTGATGGGCGGCCGGGTGACCGTCCGCACACGTCCCGGCGCCGGCGCCAGCTTCACCCTCTCCCTGTCCCTGCTGCAGGGCGACGCCGTCGCGGCCGCGCCACAGGCGCTGGATCAGGAAAGCCGCGACGCCGTCGCCCACGCCCTGTCCGGCCGTCCGGCCAGTCCTTCCGCGCCCGCGCCGGCTGCGCAGCCGCTGGCGCCGGCGTCCCGGCCCGTCGCGGCGGCGGCTCCCACGGCTCCGGTCCCTGAGGCCCTGTCCGCCGAAGCCATGGCCGCCCGGATCCTGGGCTCGGTGGCGGACCCGATGGATATCGCCGTCGCGGCCGGGGCCCAGCCTGATCCGGTCATGGAGGACGGCGAGGAGGACGAGGATCGGCCGATGCGGGTGCTGGTGGTGGACGACCACGACATCAACCGCCGCGCCATCCAGTTGATCCTGCAGCCGCTCGGCTGCGACATCGCCACGGCCGCCGACGGCATGGCCGCGCTGAAGATCTGCGAGCACACGGCGTTCGACCTGATCTTCATGGATGTGCGGATGCCCGAGCTGGACGGCCGCGAGACCACCCGCCGCATCCGGGCCGGGGACGGTCCCAACGCCGGCGTGCCGATCATCGCCGTCACGGCCGACACGGCGGCCGAAGACATCGCCGCCTGCACCGCAGCCGGCATGACCTATTTCGTGCCCAAGCCGATCACGCCGCCGATGCTGCTGGGGGCCATCACCCATGTGATGACCATGGCTCAGGCGGACGAGGCCCCGGAGCCCGAAACCGTGGCGGCCTGACCACGGACCTCGGCGACCAGTCGGTCGGCGAACCCCGGGTCCTTCATCCCGCATTCCCAGACCGTGACCACGCGCCAACCCGCAGCCTCCAGCGCAGCCGTCGCTGACAGGTCGCGGGCGCGGTTGCGCCCGATCTTGGCGGACCAGTAGTCCGCATTGGCCTTCGGCGCCCGCGCGCCGCGGGGGCAGTCGTGGCCATGCCAGAAACAGCCGTGGACGAAGACCGCCACGCGCCGCCCCGGCATCACCAGATCGGGCCGCCCCGGCAGGCCGCGCCCGCCGAGCCGGTAGCCGATGCCCGCCGCGCGCAGAATGCGACGCACGGCGAGCTCAGGCGTGGTGTCGCGGCCCTTCACGGCGCGCATGACGGCGCTGCGCTTTTCCGGGGTGAAGACGTCGGTGCTTTTCACGATCCGCTCATCCCGGCGAAAGCCGGGACCCAGTTCTGTCCAGCATGACGCCGGCGCCTCAGGACAACCGCCCCTCATCACAACACCATGCCCATCACCCAAAAGCACTGGGTCCCGGCTTTCGCCGGGATGAGCGGAGAGAGAAGGATCCTAAAGCTGAGCCAGAAGATGCTCGGCCGAGGAGACGCGGAATTCGCCGGGCTGTTCGATGTTCAGCTGGCTGACCACGCCGTCCTTGACGATCATGGAATAGCGCTGCGAGCGCTCGCCCATGCCGAAACCCTTGGCGTCCATGGACAGGCCCAGCTGGCGGGTGAAGTCGCCGTTGCCGTCGCCCAGCATGATGATCTCGTCCTTGGCGATGCCCTGGCTGTCGGCCCAGGCGCCCATGACGAAGGCGTCATTGACCGAGACGCAGGCGATGGTGTCGACGCCCTTGGCGGTCATCTCGCCGCGAAGATCCTTGAAGCCCGGAAGATGGCGGGCCGAACAGGTCGGGGTGAAGGCGCCGGGCACTGCGAACAGGGCCACGGTCTTGCCTGCGAAGATCTCGTCGGTGGTGACGGGCTTGGGGCCGTCGTCGGTGGCGCGGGTCAGGTTGGCCGAGGGGATGCGGTCGCCGATCTGGACGGTCATGGGCAGGCTCCGAAGGGGTGTGAGGACGCAACGTCCCCGACCAGATAGGGGTTGCGGCGTCGGACGCCAACCGCATCGTGTTCCCATATCGTGTACCGGCGCCGCCTTGCGTCCGCGGGCCCGCGTCCCGATGATAGGACCATGGACGATTTCCAATCCCTGGTCGGACGGCTGCTGGTGGCCATGCCGGGCATCAGCGACAGCCGGTTCGAACACGCCGTGATCCTGATCTGCGCCCACCGGCCGGACCACGCCATGGGGCTGAGACTGGACCGGCCCGCGCCGGGGGTGAACCTGAAGAAGGTGCTGACCAAGCTGGCGACCGAGGCCCCGGACGACGCGGCCGGGCGGCAGGTGCTGATCGGCGGGCCGGTGGAGCGGGAGCGCGGCTTCGTACTGCACACCGACGACTGGCTGATCGACGACGCCTCCGTAGCCTTCGCCGAGGGTCTGGCCATGACGGGCACGCGCGAGGCCCTGCTGGCCATGGTCGACCCCGCGTCGGGGCCGCACCGGTCCGTGCTGCTGCTCGGCTACGCCGGCTGGGGCGAGGGTCAGCTGGAGGATGAGCTGGGTGAGAACGTCTGGCTGACGGCCGACGCCGATCCGGAACTGATCTTCGACCCCGACTACGAAGGGAAATGGGCCAAGGCGCTGGCGGGACTGGGCGTGGACCCGGCGCAGTTGTCGGGGCAGAGCGGGCGGGCGTAGGCGGCCGAACGGCGATCAAAGGCCAGCAGAGCTTCAGCCCTCAGACGATCATCGCGTTCCGGCCGTCATGGCTCGCTTCAGGGACACGTGCGGGTGGGCCTCCGGCTCTGGAGGGTCCAGTCATTGGCCGACTCATTCCATCGCGCATAGATCGTGTGCCGGCAGGTCTCCCGGATAATCTGCTGGCCAACCCTGTCGGTGCGCGGCTTGCGCCACTGGTACTGGCGGCGGCCGTCCGGCATGTCCAGAACGGTGTCAGGCTGCCCGTAGCGGGCGATCGCGACCTCAACGGGCTGGTTGAGGAAGTCGATCCTGTGCGTCGGGGTCGTGGCGCACGCGCCCAGCGCCAGCACGCCCGCGAGCACGGTGATTATCCGGTGCATGTCGATTCCTCCCAGAGATGCATCCAGCACACGATAACACAACCTCTGCGCCCGACCTAACCGCGCCAGGCGGGCGGGATCCGTGCCTAAGCCGACCGCGCCTTGATCGGCGCCGTCCCGTCGGCCAGCGACTCGTTCAGATAGACCTCGGCCTCCTGGGCTGGGAGGGCCTGGGCGTAGCCGAAGCCTTGGCCGTAGTGGCACTGGGCCTCGAGCAGGAGCTTGGCGAGGCCGGCGTTCTCGACGCCCTCGGCGACGACTTCCAGCGACAGGTCGCGGCCCAGGTTGACCACCGACTTGACGATCTTGGCCGAGCCCTCGTCCTTGTCCATGGTCAGAACGAAATAGCGGTCGATCTTCAGCGTATCGAACGGCAGCTTGGCCAGCCAGGTCAGGGAGCTGAAGCCGGTGCCGAAGTCGTCGAGCGCCAGCGAGGCGCCGGCCTCGCGCAGCCGGGTCAGGGTCTCGGCGGCGCGCGAGGTGTCGCGCATGATGTCGCCCTCGGTGACCTCCAGCTTCAGCGCGCCCTTGGGCAGGCCGGCGTCGGCGATGATGCGGGTCACGTCCTCGACCAGATTGGGCCGTTCGATCTCGCCGACCGACAGGTTCACGCTGCAGAACAGCTTGCCCGCCGAAGGGTGCCGCCCCAGCCATTCGGCCAGCTGGCGCGAGGCGGAGGTCATCATCAGCAGGCCGAGGTCGTTCATCAGGCCCATCTCGTCGGCCAGGCCGAGGAATTCGTCCGGCGGCACCAGACCGCGCTTGGGGTGGCGCCAGCGGGCCAGGGCCTCGAACCCGGCCACGGCGCCGGTCAGCAGGTTCACGATGGGCTGGTAGAAGGGCTCGATCTCGCCGCGCACGAAGGCGTTGCGCAAATCCGCCTCAAGAGCCAGCCGGGACAGGCTGTCGCTTTCCAGCGCCCGGCCATAGGCGGCGACCCCGCCGCGGCCCGCCGTCTTGGCCTGTTCGACGGCCAGCTCGACCCGGCGCAGCATTTCCGCCGGGTCCGGCGCGTCGGGACCGCCCTCGGCCTGGGCCGAGCCGATCGAGACGGTCGGATAGATGTCGAAACCGGCGACCCGAAGGGGCTGTTCCAGCGCCTCGCGCACCCGCTCGGCCACCGTGCCGGTTCCGCGCGGGGCCAGGACGGCGAACTCGTCCTCGCCGATGCGGGCGGCGTTGGCGTCCTGGGCAAAGGCCGCGTTCAGGCGCGACCCCAGGGCCGCCAGCACCAGATCGGTGCGCTCATGCCCGAGGGCCTCGTTCAGGCGGCGGAGGCGATCCACATCGGCCACCACCAGCTCATAATCGCCCGGCTGGGTCAGCTGCTCGCCGGCGCGGACCAGGAAGGTGCGCCGGTCCAGCAGGCCGGTGAGGTGATCCCGGTGCGAGGCGGCGAATTTGGTTTCCAGGGCGACCACGCCCGCGGCGCGCAGGCCGTCCTCCAGCCAGACGCCGCGCCAGATGCAGGTCTCGGAATCGCGCATGCGCAGGCGGACGGCGACCTCGGTCCCCTCTTCCTGCGGCTTGAGGATCTTTTCGGCCAGCGAGCGATCCTGGGGAATAGCCACGGCGGTGAAGGCGGCGCCCGAACACTCCGGCGCCAGCGGGCCGAGCCCCAGCGCCCGGGTCGCGCCGGTGAAGCGCATCTGGTCGTCGGACGGCGTCCAGATCCACAGGGCGGTGTCCGCGGCGGCCAACGCCTCAATGGCGGTCGTCGCGTCCCAGGCCAGACTTCTGGAGCGAGTGTTCAAACGCCTGAAGGGTCCCGACAGGACGGCCGGAATCAGCCGCCGCGCCCGACCCCGTCATTAACGACGCCGAACAGGAGATGATCTGCCCAAGCGCCGTTAATTTTGAGATAAGCCCGGGCCTGTCCCTCAAGCTGGAAGCCGGTCTTTTCGAGCACCCGGCGCGACGCCGTGTTGTCCGGCACACAGGCCGCCTCGACCCGGTGCAGGTTCAGCTCATCGAAGGCCCAGGCGACCATGGCCCGGACCGCGGCCGTGCCGTAGCCGCGACCGGCGAAGCTTCGTCCGATCCAGTAGCCCAGCGTCCCGGTCTCGGCGACGCCCCTGCGGACGTTGGACAGGGTGATGGCCCCGACCAGCGACTGATCCGAATCGGCGAAAACGAAGAAGGGCCAGGCGTTCCCGGCCTCCATTTCCCGACCGTAGATCGACAGGCGCCGCTTGAAGGCCGCGCGGGTCAGGTCATCCTCGGGCCAGATCGGCTCCCACGGCTGGAGATAGGCGTGCGACGCCAGCCGCTCGGCCGCCCAGGCCTCATGATCCGACGCGCGGGGGGGACGCAGGGTCACGCCCTGGCCCTTCACCACCGGCCCGGTCGCCTCATTGATCCAGTCCAGCAGGGCCATGGGCGAACGATAGCGGGCCGGAGATCAGCCGAAAAGGGCTTCGCGGAAGGCCGCGCCCGCCGGGGCTGCGGCCCTGGGTCCCAGCACCGCCGTGGCGCAGCGGCCGGGTGTCAGGGAGGCCGCGGCGGCGCTCCGGACCGTGTCGACGGTCTGGGCCAGCGTCCGTTCGGACATGGTCTGCGAGGGGATCAGGGCGCCGAAGATCAGCACCTGGGCCGCGGCGCGGGCGGCGCGGGCGGCGGGGCTGTCATCCGACATCCACAGGCCGGCGTTGAGCACCGCCTTGGCGCGGGACAGTTCGGCGGCGGTCGGACCGGTTTCGGCCAGCCCCTTCAGCTCGGCGGCGCACACCCGGGCGAGCTCGACGGCCCGGTCGGCGGCGGCCCCGGCGTAGACGCCCAGCAGGCCGGCGTCCTCATAGGGCTCGTGATAGGCGTCGATGGCATAGGCCAGGCCGCGCTCCTCGCGGGCGCTCTGGAACAGGCGCGAGGCCATGCCGCCGCCGAGGATCTCGGTCATCAGCCGCGCCGCCGCATAGGCCGGATCGGCGGCCGAGGGCGCGGGCAGCTGGAAGACGATGTTGGCCTGTTCGATCCGACGGGTCAGGGCGGCGGCGCCGCCGGTGAAGCGCGGCGCGTCGGGCGCTTCGGCGGCCGTTGACGTCTCGCCCCCGAACCAGCGCTCGGCCAGGGCCAGGAGTTCGTCCTCGTCGACGGCGCCCGAGACGGCGACGACCATCCGGTCGGGCGAATACAGGCGGGCGCGCCAGTCGCCGATGGCGGCGCGGGTGATGGGCTTCAGGCTGGCGATGGAGCCGAGGATCGGCCGCCCGAGGGGCTGGCCCTCGAAAGCGCGGGTCTGGGCCATTTCGAAGACGTGGTCGTCGGGCGTGTCGAAGGCCTCGGCGATCTCCTGGGCGACCACGTCCTTCTCACGCTCGATCTCGGCCGGATCGAGCGTGGGCCGGAAGACGAGGTCGGACACCACCTGCATGGCCAGCGGCAGGGAACCGTGCAGGGCGCGGACCTCGAAACTGGTGCGCTCATAGCCCGTGGCGGCGTTGAGCGACCCGCCCTCGGCCTCGATCCGTTCGACGATCTCGCGCGCGCCCATGTCGCCGGCGCCCTTGAACACCAGGTGTTCGAGGCAGTGGGACCAGCCGGAGGTCGCTTCGGTCTCCCACTTGGCCCCGCCGCGCACGGCGACGGTCAGGGCCAGGGTGCGCAGGCCGGGCATGGGATCACAGACGACGCGGACGCCGTTGGACAGGGTGTGGAGCGTGGCGGTCAGGAGGTGAGCCTTCGGCGAAGCAGGACGACGTAGAAAACCGCCAGCGCCAGCGCCAGCCCGAACCATGTCAACGCATAGCCGAGGTGGTTGTTCGAAAAGGCGGCGGGCGGGGCGGACGGCTGGAGCGCCTCCCACTCCGGATTGGACGAGGTCAGGGCGAACAGGGTGTTCGGATCGGGATCAGCCACGCCCAGAGCCCGCGCCATGGCCGGCGTATCCCGGGCGAAGAACCGCCCTTCGTCCACCGGCAGGGCCATCGGACCCGGCGGCGGCGTTTCGCGCACCTCGGCCACCAGGGAGAAGGACTCCGTCGAGGCCGCGACGGGCGGGCGGGCGGAAATGGTCTCCGCGACAAAGCCGCGGTCGATCAGGAAGACCGCCGGGAAGCCTGCGGGACGACAGACCGAGATAAGCCGGACGCCCGGCTCGCCGGCGTGAATGGTCTGCAATTCGACATACGGGGCCGTCGCCAGCCCCGGACAGTCGACGGCGACCTTGCGGAAGGCGGGGTCGTGCAGGGCCATCACCGAGGCGAGCGGTGCGGGCGGGGTCGCGGCGGCCGCCTCCGCCCGGTCGATCAGGCCGTTCTTCCACTGCATCCGCTGCACCTGCCAGACGCCGAGACCGCAGAGCAGGGCGAAGGCCAGGGCGGCTGCGAGGGTCAGGAGGACGGGAAACCGTGCGCGTGTCGCCTCAGCTGTCATGGCGCGACTGTCCCTACTTGTTGCGCATCTGCAGGGCGATCATCACGCCCTTGCCGGGTCGCATCAGCCCCAGCGACAGGCCCGCGACCAGCGGCAGGGCGACGAGGAGCATGGCCCAGATCGGGGGATTGTACGCGACCTGAACGAACAGGGCGCCGAACACCACGATCCCGCCGGCGATCTGCATGATGAAGATGGCGGCGCCGTCGCCGGTGTTCAGGCGGGTGAAGTCGAACCCGCAGGCGGCGCAGCGATCGACCACCTTGAGAAAGCCCGTGAACAGCGTCCCCTTGCCGCAATGCGGACAGCGGCAAAGCAGACCGGCGCGGATCGGGTTGATCCGCGCCGGCTCAATATCAAGCCCTGTGGGGCCGTCGGTCACCCGAAGGTGACGTAGACGAAGGCGAAGAGGAACAGCCAGACCACGTCCACGAAATGCCAGTACCAGGCCGCCGCCTCGAAGCCGAAATGCTTCTGCGGGGTCATCTGGCCGGCCATCAGACGCAACAGGCAGACCAGCAGGAAGATGGTGCCGAGCAGGACGTGGAAACCGTGGAAGCCGGTCGCCATGAAGAAGATCGAGCCATAGAGCCCCGAGTTCGCCGCCTCTTCGTTGAAGAACAGGTTCTCGTGGAGAATGTGCTGGTACTCATAGACCTGCACGGCCGTGAACAGGACGCCGAGCAGCACGGTGATGAGCAGGCCGGTCTTGGCCGCCTTGCGGTCGCCGACCTGCAGCGCATGGTGGGCCCAGGTCACCGTCGTGCCGCTGAGCAGCAGGATGACGGTGTTCAGCAGCGGCAGTTGCCAGGCGTCCAGGGTCTCGATGCCCTTGGGCGGCCAGGTGGACCAGGCGGCGGCGGTGTCGGCCCAGTTGCTGATTTCCGGAATGTGGGCGCGGGCCTCGTTGAAGACCGCCATTTCGAAGAAGATCCAGAAGAAGGCGGCGAAGAACATCACCTCGGAGGCGATGAACATGATCATGCCGTAGCGCAGACCGATCGAGACGACCGGCGTGTGGTCGCCGGCCTTGCTTTCCTTGATCACATCCGCCCACCAGGCGAAGGCGGACAGCAGCACCCCGGCCAGGCCCGCGAAGAACAGCGCAGCCTTGCCGTCCGACAGCAGGGCGGTCGCGATCGGGCCGGCGTCAGGGCCGACGATGCCCTTCATCCACACCACCGCCCCGACCATCATGATCGTGACCGCGATCGAGGCGATCAGCGGCCAGGGGCTGGGATTCACCAGGTGATAGTCGTGATGCGGAGTGGCGTGTGCGTCGGCCATCTGGGTCTCTTGCAGCAGTCGAGAGTCGTATGAGGCAGGCTATAGCGTCGGCTATCCGGCCGCGCCAGTGGGGGCGGCGGCGTTTGCGGCCTGATCGAAGCCCTGGGTGGGGTAGAAGGTGTAGCTGAGGGTGATCTCCTCGACCCCGCGGGCCTCGCGATCGGTCGCCATCTCGGGGGCCACGAAATACTGGACGGGGAATTTCATCGTCTGGCCGGGCTGGATGGTCTGCCCCTCGAAGCAGAAACACTGCAGCTTCTGGAAATAGGGTCCGGCCCGTTCCGGCACGACATTGTAGGACGCCGTCGCGTGGATCGGCGCGTCAGAGGTGTTGGTCACGTCGAAGAAGGCGATGCCGGTCTCGCCGATTCGCACCCGCTGGGTGACCTGTTCGGCGCGGAAGGTCATGGGCAGGCCGCGCACATTGGTGTCGAAACGGATCAGGACGGACTGGTCCAGCTGCACGTCCGGCGCCTTGTCGGCCTTGCGAACCGTGCCGTCGAAGCCGGTGACCTGGCAGAACATGCGATACAGCGGCACGGCGGCGAAGGCCGCGCCCGTCATGAACATCACCCCGCCCACACAGGCGATGGCCGCCATGGCGTTGGCGCCGGGCCTCTTCATCGGGCGTATTCGACCGGCTGACCGGCCGCGATGGCGTCGGCCCGGGCGTCGATGTTGCGCTTCAGGTTCAGCACGGTGACGGCGAACACCAGCACGATGAAGGCCACGAGGGCGCCGGCGATGGCGAGATTGCGCTTGTTGCGGGCGGACAGTTCTTCAGGTGTCAGACGGCGCATGATCTTTACAGTCCGGGAAGTGTGGTCAGGCTCTCGACCAGCAGGGCGGCGAACAGGGCCATCAGATACAGGATCGAGAAGGCGAACAGGTTGCGCGCCGGTTTGGCCTCGGCGCGGACATCATACAATGCGGCCTCTCGTCCCACGGCCTCGGCCTTGTCGGGCTGGTCGCCGGCGCGGCTGCGCCACAGGCGGACGGCGAGGAACAGGAAGCCCAGGCCGCCGATCCCCGACACCGCCAGATACAGGACCCCGCCGAGGCCCAGCAGGCCCGGAGCGACGGCCACCGGCACGAAGACGAGGCTGTAGATGAGGATCTGCAGGCGGGTGCTCTTCGCCCCGCGCGCCACCGGCATCATGGGAATGCCCGCGCGGGCGTAGTCTCCGGCCGAATACAGCGCGAGGGCCCAGCTGTGCGGCGGGGTCCACAGGAAGATGATGGCGAACAGCAACCAGGCCTGCCACGGGGCCTGACCCGTCGCCGCCGCCCAGCCGATCACCGGCGGAAAGGCCCCCGCGGCGCCGCCGATCACGATGTTCTGGGGCGTCCGGCGCTTCAGCAGCAGGGTGTAGAAGACGGCGTAGTAGAGAATGGTCATCAACAGCAGGCCGCCGGCCAGCCAGTTGGCGGTCATGCCGAGCAGCATGACCGAGAAGATCGACAGGATGACGCCGAAGGTCATGGCGTCATTCTTGTTGACCCGCCCGGCCGCCACGGGCCGTCCGCGGGTGCGCCGCATCAGGGCGTCGGTCTCGCCCTCCAGCGCCATGTTCAGGGCCCCGGCCGCCCCCGCCCCGACCGCGATGCACAGGATGGCGATCGCAGCCGACAGCCAGTCGAGCTCGCCGCCCGCCACGACCAGACCGGTCACGGCGGTGAAGATGACCAGCGACATCACGCGCGGCTTCAGCAGCTGGAAGAAGTCATCCGGCTGGGCCATCGAGATCGCGGGCGGGGGGGCGGTTTCGGTCATCGCATTTTCAAAAAGCCAGAGGCCGCCCTTTCGAACTGAAAGAGCGGCCCCCGATTGGTGTGGTCCGGACGGACCGGTCTAGTGCTCGTCGTCCTTGACCACCGGCAGTTCGTTGAACTGGTGGTGAGGCGGCGGCGAGGACAGGGTCCACTCCAGGGTCGTGGCGCCTTCGCCCCACGGATTGGCGACGCCGGGACGACGCCGGATGGCGGCCTCGGCCAGCATGATCAGGAACACCAGCACGCCGACGAGGGTGATGACGTAGCCGATCGACGAGACATAGTTCCAGTAGGCGTAGCCGTCAGAGTAGTCGACGTAGCGCCGCGGCATGCCCTGCAGGCCGAGGAAATGCTGCGGGAAGAAGACCAGGTTCACGCCGATGAACATGATCCAGAAATGCAGGCAGCCGAGGAACTCGTTGTACTTCACGCCGAACATCTTCTCGAACCAGTAGTAGAAGCCCGCGAAGATGGCGAAGACCGCGCCCAGCGACAGCACATAGTGGAAGTGGGCGACGACATAGTAGGTGTCGTGCAGGCTGTAATCGATGCCCGCATTGGACAGGACCACGCCGGTCACGCCGCCGATGGTGAACAGGAAGATGAAGCCCATCGCCCACAGCATGGGCGTCTTGAAGCTGATCGAGCCGCCCCACATGGTGGCGATCCAGCTGAAGATCTTCACGCCCGTGGGCACGGCGATGATCATGGTCGCGGCGATGAAATAGGCGCGCAGGTTCACGCCCATGCCCACCGTGTACATGTGGTGCGCCCAGACGATGAAGCCGACGAAGCCGATGGCGACCATGGCGTAGGCCATGGCGAGGTAGCCGAAGATCGGTTTCTTCGAGAAGGTCGAGACGATGTGGCTGATGATGCCGAAGCCCGGCAGGATCAGGATGTAGACCTCGGGGTGGCCGAAGAACCAGAACAGGTGCTGGAACATGACGGGGTCGCCGCCGCCGGCCGGGTCGAAGAAGCTGGTGCCGAAGTTGCGGTCCGCCAGCAGCATGGTGATGGCGCCGGCCAGGACGGGCAGCGACAGCAGCAGCAGGAAGGCGGTGATCAGCACCGACCATGCGAACAGCGGCATGCGGTGGATGGTCATCCCCGGGGCGCGCATGTTGAAGATGGTGGTGATGAAGTTGATCGCGCCGAGGATCGAGCTGGCGCCCGCGACATGCAGCGAGAAGATGGCCAGGTCCATGGCCGGTCCCGGGTGGCCCATGGTCGACAGCGGGGGGTAGATGGTCCAGCCGCCGCCGAAGCCGAGGCCGCCGCCGGGCTCGCCGGGAACGAACAGGGAGATGATCAGCAGCACCCAGGCCGCAACCAGCAGCCAGAACGAGATGTTGTTCATGCGCGGGAAGGCCATGTCCGGCGCGCCGATCATGATCGGCACGAACCAGTTGCCGAAGCCGCCGATCATCGCGGGCATGACCATGAAGAAGATCATGATCAGGGCGTGGCCGGTGACGACGACGTTGTAGCCGTGCTTCGACTGCTGGACGAGGCCGAGCAGGTCGACCACCGAACCGTCCGTGAAGATCTGGATGCCCGGCTGGGCCAGTTCCCAGCGAATCAGGCCCGACAGGGCGCCGCCGACCAGGCCCGCCATGATGGCGAACAGCAGGTAGAGGGTGCCGATGTCCTTGTGATTGGTCGACAGGAACCAGCGGGTGAAGAAGCCCGGCTTGTGGTCATGATGCCCGTCGTGGTCGTGGGCGAGGTTTTCGGCTGCGGTGGCCATATCTGTGGGGCTCTCGCGGTTCGTTACTGAGCGGCCGGAGCGACGGCGGGAGCCGTGGCGGGCGCAGCGGGTTGAGCAGGGGCGGCGACGGGGACAGCGGCCTCGACGGCGGTGGGGGCGCCGGTGGCGCCGGCGGCGACCTGGGCGGCCGTGCCGCCCGGAGCCTGATCCGGCGTACGGGGCGTCATCGAGCCGCCCTTGGAGGCGACCCAGGCGGCGAATTCAGCCTCGGTCACGACGTTGATCTGGATCGGCATGAAGGCGTGGTCGACGCCGCACAGTTCCGAGCACTGCCCGTAGAAGACGCCAGTGCGGTCCGCGCGGAACCAGGTCTCGTTGATCCGGCCGGGGACGGCGTCGGTCTTGAGGCCGAAGGCCGGCAGGGCGAAGGCGTGAATCACGTCCGTGGCGGTGACCAGAACCCGCACCGTCTTGCCGACCGGCACCACGATCGGCTCGTCGGCGGCCAGACGATACAGGCTGTGCGGCATGCCGCGAGCGGCGATCTCGTCTTCCGGCAGCATGTTGGAGACATATTCGGCCACGCCCTGGTCCGGATATTCATAGGACCAGTTCCACTGGTTGCCCGTGGCCTTCACCGTCAGGTCGGGCGTCGGCATGTCGTGATAGGCGAACAGCAGGCGGAACGAGAACAGCGAGATGCCTACCAGGATCAGCACCGGCAGCACCGTCCAGACGATCTCGATCAGGGTGTTGTGGCTCCACTTGGCCGGAACCGGATTGGCCTTCTTGTTGTAGCGGATGCAGATCCAGATCAGCAGACCCAGCACCAGCAGGCTGATGAAGGTGATGATCGGCATCAGGATGGCGTCATGGAAGAAATGCGCCTCGACCTTCAGCGGCGACGCGGCCGGCTGCAAACCGAGACCGCCGTCGGTCGGCTGACCGACGAGCTCCTGCGCCCACGTCGGCGTAGCGGAGAAAACGGCCAGGCTCAGGGCGGTGATCCCACCGCCGATGATCGCCCGGGCCCGCGTGCCCATCCCCATGCGAGATATCCTCATTAAACCGTTTCGCCGCAAACGCTTGCGAGTGAATCGCAAACAATCGCCGGGACCCGGCGGTCCGCAGCGGTACTTCGCGCGGTCCATATCGCCCCCTCCTGCACTTGCCAAGCGATTGCGGTCGGAATGAACGCCGCAGGACATTCCGTCGCTGGATTAAATCTCCGTCATGTTATGACAGCTACCTTGCGTCACCAGATACCTTGCGATACGTCATCTTCATCACAAGGAGGGCTCACAGTGCCTGAAACAATCGAGATACAGCTGAAGAAGGGGGTCCTGACGCTCTGCGTCCTGGCCCTGCTGAACCGGCACGACAGCTACGCCTACGAGATCGCCTCCACGCTTTCGGACGCGATCGACATGGGCGAGGGCACCATCTACCCGCTGATGCGGCGGATGCAGTCCGACGGGCAGGTGGAGACCTACATGGTCGAATCACCCTCGGGGCCTTCCCGCAAATATTACCGCCTGACCGACGCCGGACGCCGGGCCTTCGAGGCCCAGACGACCGAGTGGCGGGCCTTCGCCCGCGCGGTCGAATCCATCCTGGACGCCACGGCGCAACCCGCCGCGCCGGTCCGGACCACCGAAGACGTGACCGCCGAAAGGGGAGCTGAACAATGACCCGCGCCGAATTCATGGGCCGGTTGAGGCGAGGACTGGTCGGCATGCCGGCCGCCGCCGCCGACGAGATCGCCGCCGACTACGAGATCCATTTCGAGGACGGCGCCGCCGCCGGCCGGTCCGAGGCCGAAGTGGCCGCGGCGCTGGGCGACCCGGACCGTCTGGCCCGCGAGTTGCGCGCCGAGGCGGGGGCGCAGCGCTGGCACCAGGAGCAGAACCCGTCCGCCGCGGCCGGGGCCATCTTCGGCCTGATCGGCCTGGGCGCGATCGACATCCTGATCCTGCTGCCGATCGTCTTCCCCGTCTTCGGGGCGGTGCTGGCCGTGCTGGTCAGCGGCGTGGCGATCTTCCTGGCCGGCGGCGCCGTGCTGGTCGCGGGGCCCTTCCTCGGCGCCCCCGGCGGGGTGCTGGCGGCCATACTGATGGGGGTCGGCCTGATGGGGCTGGGCCTGTTCATGGGCGGCCTCATGGCGGTCCTGACCAAATGGCTGATCGACGCCACCGTCTGGTACGCCCGTCTTCACTACCGGGTGCTGAAGCCCGCGCTCGACAACCAGCCTCAAGCCTGGGGGAGGAACTGACATGATCCGCAATCTTCTGATTATCACCGGCGTCGGCTTCGTCCTGGCCCTGGCCGGGATCGGGGGCGCCGTGGCCCTGGTCGGCAATGACGTCCAGCGCCACGACTGGACCTGGGTCGTCACCGAAGGCCCCGCCGGCGACGACAGCATTCGCTTCGAGCGCGGCGAGGTCGATCCCGAGGTCACCCGCACCCTCCCCTGGACGGGCGGCGACCAGTTGTCCGTGATGATGCCGGGGCACGTCGTCTATCGTCAGGGCGAGGAGGCCGGCGTCTCGGTCACCGGTCCCCGGGGCATGGTCGACCGCGTCCGCCTCGAGAACGGGCGACTGACCCTGACCGGCTATGACGAGGACGAGGAGGAGCGGGGCTATATCCGCTGGAGCCGTAACGGCATCCGCGCCTGGAGCGCCACCGAGGCCCTCAAGGTCGTGGTCACCGCCCCCTCGGTCACCCGTTTCGAGACCGCCGCCGACGGCGACCTGTCGATCCGGGACTACGACCAGCCGGCGCTGGAGGTGACCGTCAACGGCTCGGGCGACGTCCGCGCCCGGGGCCGGGCGACCACGCTGAACCTGACCGTCAACGGCTCGGGCGACGTCGAGCTCGACGAGCTTGTGGTGACCGACGCCAAGGTCTCGGTCGCCGGACGGGGCGATGTCCGTGTCGGGCCCACGGGCCGGGCGGATATCGAGGTCTCGGGGCGGGGCGACGTGACCCTGACCCGGACCCCGGCCCAACTGGCCCAGTCGATCACGGGGTGGGGCGAGGTCGATCAGGACTGAATACGGACGCCCCCGGTGACGCGGGGACGGTCAGCCCCTACTTAGGCTCCATGACCGTCCCCGTATCCCTCCCCGCGATTCTCGATTCCGCCGACGTCGGCTCCGATGAAGCCCTTTCCATTCTCCAGGACGTCCTGACCGGGGCGGACGACGGCGAACTGTTCCTCGAGCGGTCCGAGCTCGAATCCCTGGTCTTCGACGACGGACGGCTGAAGTCCGCCGCCTATGACGCCTCCGAGGGCTTTGGACTGCGGGTGGTGGCCGGCGAGACGGCCGGCTACGCCCACGCCAATGAGATCAGCGGCCCGGCCATCCGCCGCGCGGCCGACAGCGCGGGCCTCGCCCGATCCGGTCATGCCGGGGTCGTCGCCGAGGCGCCGCGCGCCACCAACCAGCAACTGTACGCACCGGTCGATCCCCTCGCCTCGCCCGCCTTCTCCGACAAGATCGCCCTGCTGGCCGAGATCGACGCCTGGGCGCGCGCCCGCGATCCGCGCGTCGTCCAGGTCTCCGCCAGCATGGTCGGCGAGCGTCGCCACATCGAGATCCTGCGCGGCGACGGCCGGCGCGTCACCGACATCCGGCCGCTGGTCCGGCTGAACGTCTCCGTCACGGTCGAGAAGGACGGCAAGCGCGAGAGCGCCTCGTCCGGCGCCGGGGGCCGGGCCGGGTTCGAGACCTGGATCGCGCCCGAGCGCTGGCAATGGCAGGTCGACGAGGCCCTGCGGCAGGCGCTGGTCAACCTCGAGGCCGTCGACTGCCCCGCCGGCGAGATGGACGTGGTGCTGGGCGCCGGGTGGCCGGGCGTGCTGCTGCACGAGGCCATCGGCCATGGCTTCGAGGGCGATTTCCACCGCAAGGGCAGTTCCGTCTTCACCGGCATGATGGGCAAGCGGGTCGCGGCGCCGGGCGTCACCGTCGTCGACGACGGCTCCATCGCGGGCCGCCGCGGCTCCCTGTCGGTCGATGACGAGGGCACGCCGACCTCGCGCACCGTCCTGATCGAGGACGGGATCATGGTCGGGCTGATGCACGACCGGCTGTCGGCGCGTCAGCTGGGCGCCAAGGCCACGGGCAACGGCCGGCGCCAGTCCTTCGCCCATATGCCCATGCCGCGCATGACCAACACCTTCATGGAGGGCGGCAGGGACTCGCAGGCCGATATGATCGCCTCGACCAAGCGCGGCCTCTACGCCGCCAATTTCGGCGGCGGGCAGGTCGACATCACCAACGGGAAGTTCGTCTTCCAGTGCACCGAGGCCTACCTCATCGAGGACGGGAAGATCACCGCCCCGGTGCGCGGCGCGACCCTGATCGGCGACGGGGCCACGGCCCTGCAGCACGTGCAGATGATCGGCGACGACTTCGCCTTCGACCCCGGCGTCGGCGTCTGCGGCAAGGGCGGCCAGGGCGTGCCGGTCGGCATCGGCCAGCCCAGCCTGAAGATCGCCGGACTGACGGTGGGCGGGACGGCGGTCTAGGGGGCGGGCTTCCACTCCGGCCCCACGACGTCGAACCCCCGCGCCACGAGCCCGTCCAGCACGCCGCCTTCGTCCGCCAGCAGGCGGAGCGGGGCGACACCCATGGTCACGCCCGGCGAGATCATCGCTGTCTCGATCGCCGCCGCCCATTGCTGTCTCAACTGGGGTGCGATCTCGGGGTCGCCCCACGGCCAGCACTGGTTCAGCGCCCGGTCGATCGGAGACGCCACGACGTCGGCGACGCGCAGGGCGCGCCAGTCCTCGGCCCGCTCGCGCGCGGCGTCAGGGCCCTGTTCGGCGGCGGCGATGGCGGCCTCGACACAGGGGACGTGGGCGGTCTGGGGGGCGGTGATCAGGCTGTCGATCAGTTCGTCGCCGCGAACCGTGCCGACCGGCCGCACCGACACCCGCGCCCGCCGCGCCGCGCGCCGGATCACGTCCATGGCGTCGTCGCCGCTTCGGCCCTGCCTGTAGCCGGCCTTGTCCTGCATCAGGTCGAAGCCGACGAAGAGCAGGCTTTTGGTCCGCCAGTCCTGATTGCGGTCGTCGGCCATGATCGCCTCCAGCCGCGCCTGGTATTCCGGCGTCAGATAGTCGGCCGTCGTCTGTCCCTGCGGCATCAGGCCGATGGTCCGGGCGCGCCAGATGACCCGCAACAGGTCTGTGACCGAGGCCCGGCCCTCCTGCGGGGACAGGATCTGGTCCGACCGCGCCGCCGCCGCCTCAAGGTCGTCGGGACGCCAGGCCAGGTCACGCGGAATGCCGGTGATGGCGCCGACGAGAATCAGGGTGCTGTCGCCCCGGGTCACCGTCCACATCGGCGCGCCGGAGCGGCGGGCCAGCACCACGATCTCGTCCAGTTCCGCCGCCTGCGGCTCCGGCGTCTGGGCCCCGGACCGGTCCGGCAGCCCCGCCCCGGCCAGCAGAACCAGGGCTGAGACGGCGATGGCGAATATTCTCACGACTATACCTGTTTCATTTCAATATAACCAAGTAACGCCGCGCCCACTTCAGAACACAAGCGTGACATTCTCGTAATGATGACTTCGATTTAATCCACCTGTCTGTCTTGTAACTGGAGAGCGGCGCGACAGGACGCCACACCTTCGTCACACGACGAGGGGAATCCTGCAATGACCAAGACCATCCTGCTGGCGACGACGGCCATCCTGTTGAGCGCCGGCGCGACCGCGGCCCAGACGCCGCCGCCGGCCCCCGCGCCCCAGGCGGAAGCCTCGCAGCAGGGCGTGCTTGTCTTCACCCCCGACTTTTTCGCCAGCCAGCGCCCGAACACGGCTCTCGACATGGTCAGCCGGGTCCCGGGCTTCTCGGTTCAGGACGGCGACGGCTCGCGCGGCTTCGAAGGCGCGGTCGGCAACATCCTGATCAACGGCTCGCGACCGGCGTCCAAGAACGACACGGGCTCCTCGGTCCTGTCGCGAACCCTGGTCCCCCAGGTCGAACGCATCGAGCTGATCCGGGGCGGAGCGCCCGGCATCGACATGCAGGGCTATTCCGTCGTCGTGAACGTCATCACCAAGGGCCAGGCCAGCACCGAGCAGATCCTGACGGCCAATATGGCCTTCTTCGAAGGCGGTACCGATCGCGGTTTCGGCCAGTACCAGTTCACCCGCCGCAACGGCGACCGGGTCTGGGGCTTCACCATTGCCGACGGCGTGTCGATAAACGATTCGAACGGCGTAGGCCGTGTCATCCGCCGCGACTCCAACGGCGCCGTGACCCGCGACGAGGGCTACTTCGACGACCAGACCGGCGGGGGTCAGGCCGTGCGGGTCAATTTCGCCGACGCCTTCATGGGCGGAAAGATCGACCTGACCGCCCGCCTGGGCGTCAACGACTACAGCCAGTACAGCCTCCAGGACGGGCCGACGACCCTGCGCGACAGCCGCTTCGCCGAAGAAGGCACGAGCGGCGAGGTCGGCGCGGTCTTCACCCGGCCGATGGGCACGGGCCTCACGTCCGAGACCCGCTTCATCCGCGAGTGGAACGACTTCGAGAACGCCTCCACCTTTGTCACCACGACAAACGGCGTCGCCGGACCGCTTCAGCGCTTCGCCTCGGAGGGCAACGCCTCCGAAACCATCCTGCGCTCGCTGCTGCGCTGGGAACGTTCGCCGGCCCTGACGCTCGAGGCCGGCGGCGAGGTCGCCTACAATATGCTCGAAATCGACCAGGCGCTCACGGACGGCGGAGTCGCCATTCCCCTGCCGTCCGATCAGATCATGGTCGAGGAGACCCGGGGCGAGCTGTTCGGCAAGGCGACGTGGCGCGTGCGGCCGGACCTGAATTTCGAAGGCGGACTGCGACTCGAGGCTTCGACCATCACCCAGTCCGGGGACGCCGACCAGGAGAAGAGCTTCTATTACGCCAAGCCGCGCCTGCAGCTGACCTGGACGCCACGCCCGCAGAATCAGGTCCGTTTCCGCTTCGAGCGCGACGTCGGCCAGCTGGACTTCGGTGACTTCGCGGCGGGCGCGGACCTGGAAGACGAACAGCTGTTCGGCGGCAATGTGAACCTCGAGCCCGAGGAGCGCTGGATCTCCGAGCTCACCTATGAGCGCCGGTTCCTGGGCGACGGCATCTTCTCCATCGGTTACCGGCACGACGAGATCATCGGCGTCATCGACCGTCTGCCCCTGCCGCAAGGCCTGTCGGCAGTCGGCAACATCGGCGACGGGACGCTGGATCAGCTGGCCGTCAACTTCGTTCTGCCGCTCGACTGGACCGGCTTCTCGGGCGGCCAGTTCCAGTTCCGGAACACCTGGAACGACACGGCCGTGACCGATCCGACCTCGGGCGAGGAACGGCCGATCTCGGGCGTGCGGCCTTCGCAACCCGCCTTCACCATCTCCCAGGACATCACCACCTGGAAGATCAACTGGGCGGTGACCTATCTCGAGAGCCTGCGCCAGTTCAACTACGCCCCGGACCAGGTCTCGGGCTTCACGGGCAGCGACTATTTCGAGGCCAATATCGAATACAAGCCGACCCCGACCCTGGCCATCCGCGCCCAGGTCAATGTCTGGAATGACTTCCAGGTGGAACGCACCGTCTTCGCCGACCGGTCGCTCGCCCGCCCCGTCGCCTTCACCGAACTGCGCCCCACGGATCCGCGCACCTTCTGGCAGATACGGGTGCGCAAGACGTTCTGAGGACCGCCATTCCAGCGCCCCAAGCCTGACGGCGATTTAATGCACCTGTCCGGCTTGTAACTGTATGCGCGGCCGATCGCCGGGCACCGTTCGTCCAGCAGGGAGAGGGACGTATGACCAAGGCGATCTGGCTGGCCGGAGCGGCCGCGTGCGCGTTGCTGGGCGGCCCCGCCGCGGCCCAGACCGCGCCGGGCCAGAGCCTGCCCGCGGCCGGCGCCGCCCAGCAGGGCGTGCTGGTCTTCGAGCCCGTCTTCTTCACTGACGCCCGTCCCGATACGGCCCTGGACATGATCGCCCGCCTGCCGGGCTTCGCCTTCGAGTCGGGCGACAGCGGGACGCGCGGCCTCGCGGGCACGGCGGGCAATGTCCTGATCGACGGCCGCCGGCCTTCGACCAAGAGCGACAACCTGGATCAGATCCTGCGCCGCATCTCGGCCGCCGGCGTCGCCCGCGTGGAGCTGATCCGTGGCGGCGCTCCCGGCATCGACATGCAGGGCCGGTCCGTGGTCGCGAACGTCGTCCTGATCCGCACCGTGACCACCGAGCGGGTGATTGAGACCAACGCCTATTTCTATCCCGACGGCTATATCGGCCCGGTGCTCTCGGCGCGGTATTCGCGGCGCGAAGGCGACGACCAGATCGAAGGCTCGATCAGCGGCTTTTCGGACCGCACCGACGGCACCGGGGACGGCTTTCGCCGCCGTTACGACGCGGCCGGCACTCTGATCCAGGACGCCGATCTGGTGTTGTGGGACCGGATCCGGAACCTGCGCGCCACCGGCGCCGTCCAGCGTCGCGTCGGCGGCGGCCTGCTGCGCGTCAACGGCCTGCTGGGCTGGTTCGGCAATGAGAACGCCCAGGACCTGCTGATCCGCTCGGGCGCCGGCGTCGACAGTTTCAACGACGAGGAGGCGGACAACGTCAACAGCGAGCTGGGCGCCAACTGGACCCTCGACCTCGGCCCCCGCACCGGTCTCGAACTGACCGGCCTGCAACGCTATTCCACCGAGGACTACACCGGCGTCTCGGAAAGCAGCGGCGACAGCTCGACCTTCTCCGCCGACTCGACGTCGGGCGAATCCATCGGCCGGGCCATCCTGCGGTTCCGCCCCAATGACCGCTGGTCGTTCGAGACCGGCGGCGAGGTGGCCTACAACTTCCTCGACAGCGCCACCGCCTATTCGGAAAACGGCGTGCCGATCCCGCTGCCGTCGTCCTCGGTCAAGGTCGAGGAACTGCGCGGCGAGGTCTTCGGCCAGGCGACCTGGCGGCCCGCCCCGACCCTGACCGTCGAGGGCGGCCTGCGCGTCGAGGTGTCGGAGATCAGCCAGTCCGGCGACAGCGATCTGACCAAGGCCTTCGTCTATCCCAAGCCCCGCATCCAGGCGACCTGGACGCCCTGGACCGGCCACCAGTTCCGCTTCCGCGCCGAGCGCGAGGTCGGCCAGCTCGACTTCGGCGACTTCATCGCCTCGGCCGACATCGACATCGGCCAGGTCGAGGGCGGCAACCCCGATCTGGAGCCGCAGAAGCAGACGGTTCTCGAGGCCATCTACGAGCGCCGCTTCTGGGGCGAGGGCGTGTTCGACGCCACCTACCAGTATGCCGAGGTCGAGGACGTCGTGGACGTCATCCCCCTGACCGGCGGCTTCGACGGCGTCGGCAACATCGGCGACGGAACCGCCAGCTTCTTTCAGCTGCGGCTGACCCTGCCGACCGATCGGCTGGGCATTCCCAACGGCCGGCTCCAGACGCGCGGAAGCTGGTCTTCGACATCGGTGCTCGACCCGGTCACGGGCGAGGAGCGCCGCTTCCAGGGCAACCAGGCATTCGGTTGCGGCGTCGGCTTCAACCAGGACCTCATGGGCGGCCGGTGGTCGTGGGGCTTCAACCACGGCTGCAATGTCGACAAGGGCCGCGGCTTCAGGGTGCGCGAGATCCGCGCCTTTTATGCCGAGCCCGAGGTCAGCGCCTTCGTGCAGTGGAAGCCGGAGCGGGACCTGACGGTGAAGATCGACCTCGGCAACGCGAGCGATCGCGCCACCGGCTATGATCGCGAAATCTACTCCGGCCCCCGCGACGCCGCCCCGCTGGCCTTCCGTGAGACGCGCCGCACCCGGATGAGCCCCTGGCTGTTCGTCCAGATAAGAAAGACCTTCTGAAGAAGGCGTCCCCACACCCCCAACTGACGGCGCGCCCGCCCTCGACGCGCCAAAAAGGGCGGAACCTTGCGGTTCCGCCCTTCCTGTATTCAGCACCCGGCCCGATCAGTGGGACGGATGGTTGCCCGCGTCATTGGCCCCGTGGGACCAGCCCTTGATCAGGAAGCTGATCAGGATGAAGCCGATGCCGATGCCGACACCCCACCAGCCGAGCTTGCCGAAGCCGTCCAGCGAGGTGGCGAGCGCCCCCTCCGGATCCAGCACCTGGCCACCGACGGTTTCGGTGCCCATCAGGCCGGCGATCTTGCCGCCGACGAACTGGGCGATGGAGCTGGCCAGGAACCACACAGCCATCATGAAGCTGACCACGGAGGGCAGCGACAGCTTGGTGATCTCCGACAGGCCCACCGGCGACAGGAACAGCTCACCCGTCGTGTGCAGCATGTAGAGCAGGGCCAGGATGATCAGCGGCATCTGGAAGGCGCTGCTGACCATGCCCGAACCGGCGGCCCAGACCACCACCAGGAAGCCGAGGCCGACCTGCACGAGGCCGAGACCGAACTTCATGGTCGGGTTGGGGTCCATCTTCTTGCTGGCCAGCCAGGCCCACAGGGCCGCGAAGATCGGCGCGAAGATGAGGATGAAGCCGGCGTTGAACGACTGGACCTGGGCGGCCGTGATGGTCGCGTCGATCCAGAAGCCGGTGGGCGTGATGCCCGCCGCCTCCAGCTGGGCCGGCGTGCCGATGGTGATGCCGAGGAACTGCATCGCGGTCGGGGCGATGGTCAGGTCCACGTTGCGGTCGGCGAACAGGTTCAGCGAGGTGCCGGCCTGTTCGAACAGGGTGAAGAAGACCACGGCGCCGAAGATCAGCACCACGGCCAGCATCATCCGCTGGCGTTCGACCCAGGTCTTGCACACGAAGGCGATGATCCAGGCGATGAAGGCCAGCGACAGCAGGGTGGAGACGGCCAGAACCGAGCCGACCAGGGCGTTGCGCTGGACCATGAACCAGACGATGCCGACGCCGAGAATGGCGAGGATGTAGATCAGCCATTCGCGGTTGAGCGGGCCGAACAGCGGCCGCTTGAGCAGCTCGGGATTCGGCGGCTCGCCGTTGCCTTGCAGCAGGGGCTTGCCGAGAACGAAGACGACGAAGCCGAGGGCCATGCCGACGCCGGCGAGTCCGAAGCCGGCCCACCAGCCCACGGTCTGGCCGAGGAAGCCGCACAGCACGGCGGCCCAGAAGGCGCCGAGGTTGATGCCGTAGTAGTAGAGGGTGAAGCCCGAATCGCGCCGGGGATCGCCCTGCGGATACAGCTGGCCGACGATGGTCGAGATGTTGGGCTTCAGGAAGCCGACGCCCATGATGATCAGGGACAGGGCCAGGTAGAAGCTGTTGACGCCCGTCGTGTCGCGCGTCGCCTCCATCGTGTAGGTCCCGGGCTCCATGACCAGCGGCAGGCTGGCGTTGGCCGGCAGGTTCGTCAGGGCCAGGCCGCCGCTTTCGGCGGCGGTGAAGGCGTAGCGCTGGCCGTCGACCATGATGCCGACCTCGCGGGCGGCGCCGCGGCCTTCGCTGACGACCTCATACTGCGCGCCGGCGTAGGTCAGGGTCTCGGTCGCCGGGCGGCCCTCATAGGCCATCAGGCTGTGGCCCGCGACCAGCAGCAGGGCGCCGAAGGCGATGGCCTTGCGGGTGCCGATGTAGCGGTCGGCCAGAATGCCGCCGACCAGGGGCAGCAGGTAAACCAGCGAGGTGTACGAGCCGTAGGTTGAGGACGCGGTGGCGTCGTCGAACAGGAAATGTTGGGTGAGATAGAAGATCAGGATGCCGCGCATGCCGTAGTAGGAGAACCGCTCCCACATCTCGGCGAAGAACAGGATGATCAGTCCGCGCGGATGGTTCTTCAGAATCTGCATCAGCACGGGGATGCCCGTGAGCAGCGTGATGATCAGACCTGCGATGATGACGATGTTCATGCCTGGTCTCCCCGGATGCGTCGGGATTCGAACCCGCCAGGCGCCGAAAGCGCCTCCCCAATGTCCGTTCTACTCAACGGCTCACTCCCAAATTGCTGCGCCCCACCTGACGCGCGAGGCCGCATAAGCAGCACGCGGCGCAACACCGGACAAGTGTTAAGGGTAAATTGGCTGTGAGATTGCGCGTCGCCCGGGACGGTCCTCGCGACGTTCAGGCCTTGAGTTGAGCCCGCGCTTGCCCGACTCTGACGCATCGCTTTCCGGAAGGTCGACCATGTTCCGTTCCCGCCTGACCCTCGCCGCCCTCGCGCTCGCCCTGTTCGCCTCCCCAGCCGCCGCCCAGGAGGCGCCGCGCTGGTCGTTCGCCATTCACGGCGGGGCGGGGGTGATCGAGCGCGCCAGCCTGACGCCCGAACAGGACGCCGCCTATCGCGCCGCCCTGCACCGCGCGCTGGAGGCCGGGTCGGCGGTGCTGGCCGGCGGCGGTTCGGCGCTGGATGCGGTCCAGGCGGCGATCGAGCTGATGGAGGACGACCCCCTGTTCAACGCCGGGCGCGGCGCGGTCTTCACAGCCGCCGGCCGCAACGAGCTGGACGCCGCCGTGATGAACGGCTCGGACCTGACCGCCGGGGCCGTCGCCGGCCTGACCACCACCCGCCATCCGATCGCCGCCGCCCGGGCGGTGATGGACCGGTCGCCGCACGTCATGCTGATCGGCGAGGGCGCCGACACCTTCGCCGCCTCGGTCGGGCTGGAACAGGTCGATCCCGCCTTCTTCTTCACCGAGCGCCGCTGGCGGGGGCTGGAGTCGGCGCTGCGGGCGCAGAACCTGCCGATCCCCGCGCGGCCCGCCGGGGCGCCGGGGCTGCAGGCCGAAAACACCCTGCCCGCCCCGCCGCTGAACGAGCGCAAATTCGGCACGGTCGGCGCCGTGGCGCTGGACAACCAGGGCCGCCTCGCCGCCGGCACCTCGACCGGCGGGATGACGGCCAAACGCTGGGGCCGGGTCGGCGACGTGCCGGTGATCGGGGCGGGCACCTATGCGTCGAACCGCGAGGGCTGCGCGGTCTCGGCCACGGGAGACGGGGAGTTCTACATCCGCGCCAGCGTGGCCCGCGACATCTGCGCCCGTATCGCGGACGGATCGGCCACCCAGGCCGCCGCTCAGGCCGAGGTGGACGACGCCCTGTCGCTGGGCGGGTCCGGCGGCGTCATCGTCATGGATCTGCAGGGACAGCCCAGTTTCGCCATGACCAGTTCGGGCATGTATCGCGGCTCGGTCTCCAGCAGCGCACCCGCCGCTGTCGCCATCTACGGCGACGAGGACCTGCGCCGGTGACCCAGGGCGCCGTCCTTGATCTGGACGACAGGTTCGCCGCCTTCTCCGACCACTGGCGGCCTCGCGTCGCGGCGCGGCTGAACGGGCAGGACGTGCGGCTGGTCAAGGTGCAGGGCGTCTTCCCGTGGCACAGCCACGCCGAGGCCGACGAGATGTTCCTGGTCTGGAAGGGCCGGTTCCGGGTCGAGTTCCGCGACCGGATCGAGACCCTTGATCCGGGCCAGTTCATCGTCGTGCCGCGCGGCGTGGAGCACCGCACCGCAGCCGACGCGGAGGCCGAGGTGCTGATCTTCGAACCGTCGCAGGTGATCAACACCGGCGACGCCGCCGTCTCCGACTTCACCGCCCCGCAGGGACAGACGATCTGATGGCCAAGTCCGACACCCCCGGCGTGATCGCTCCGCCGCCGCTGATCTATCTCGGCTTCCTGTTCGCCGGCTGGGGCCTGGCCGAGCTCGGCGCCCGACCCGGGGCGGTTGAGGCCGGCTACCACTGGCTGGCGGCCGGTTTCGGGCTGGAGATGGAGGTCCGCCGCGGCGTCGCCCTGACCCTGATCATCGGCGGCCTGCTGCTGGACGGCATGGCGGCCGGCCTGTTCCGCCGTCGCGGCACGGCGGTTGAGCCCTGGAAACCGTCGACCGTCCTGATCAATGAGGGTCCGTACCGCTTCAGCCGGAACCCCATCTACGTCGGCTTCGCCATCACCTACGCCGGCCTGGCCATCGCCATGGACAGCGCCCTGGCCCTGTTCCTGCTGCTGCCCTGCCTGGCGGTCGTCGACCAGTTCGTGATCCAGCGCGAGGAGCGGTATCTCGCCGCGAAATTCGGCGCAGACTACGAGGCCTATCGCCAGAAGGTGCGGCGGTGGCTGTGAGCGACGACGAGCTCTCCGCCATGGCCATCGAGGAACTGGATCAGGCCTGCAGCCTGATCTGGCCCGAGCTGGTGAAGATCACGCCCTGGGGCGACAGTTTCGTCGGCATCGCCCCCTCGGGCCGCGAGGTCGAGATCGAGCGCCGCTATCTGTGGGCGCATGAGCCGGAAGGCGCCGTGGCCGTCGAGATCGAGGTTCGCGACGTCGGCGCCCGCACCGGCGCCGAGGCGCGGGCGCTGATCACTCCGCCGCGCTGATCGTTCGCCCGAGATCGCCTCTGACGGGAATCAGTCGCGCCATTAACCTTTGTCGTTGCCAAGCGGAGCGGCGGGGGCAAGATGCGCCCCGAGCGGTTGACGATCTTCAGGGGAGAGCAGATGTCCTACGGCGCAGACTTCGCCAATGCCGACCCGGCCAACGCTCCGCTGAACGGGCCCCTTTTCATCGGCGCCGATCCCTTCGTCTGGGCCGCGATCCTGCTGGCTCTGGCCGCCGCTCTTTTGCTGGGGTGGTATCTGGGAGCGCGGTCGAGCTCGCACCGCGCCGACGCCGCGCACGCGATCTGGGAGGCGATCCACGACGCCGCCCGCTCCGCCATGGGGGCTGACGACAACGCCCTGAAGGGCCGCGCCGAACATCTGCTGAAGATCGTCGACAACCGTCTGGGCAAGACGCTCGGCCTCGCCAAGGGGCTGTCCGGGCGGATCAGCAAGCTCAAGGACGCCGTCGACGGCAAGGGACCGGCTGACGCCCATGGGCACGGTCACGGACACGGCGGCGGCCATGGAGCGGGACACGGCGGTCACGGCGCCCAGGCGCCAGCCCACGACGCGCACGCGGCCCATGACGTCCACGCCACGCCGGCGGTCACCATCGTCAACGTCAACGCCGGGGCGACGTCTCATGCGCCGGCCGAGAATCACGCGCCGGCCCATGACGCCAGGACGGAGAAGCGCGACCTGACCCAGCGCGAGCAGACCGACGCCCTGCGTCTGGCCGTGGCCGCCTTCAACCAGCACTGGCGCGACGAGTCCGCCCGCGTCCGCGAACTGCGCGACGCCTACGCCGAACTGTGCAACCCGGGGCCCCCGCGGGCTGCGCGTCCACCGGCCGGCCGTATCAGCGGAACCCGCGCCAAACACTGAAAACCCGGTTTCGCCCTCCGGAGAAACCGCCTAAGCCTTGAGCCATGAAACTCGCCTCGCTCAAGCACGGCCGTGACGGTCGCCTCGTCCTCGTCTCCAGCGACCTCGCCTGGTTTACCGACGCCTTCCTGATCGCCCCGACGCTGCAGGCGGCGCTGGACGACTGGGACCGGCTGGAGCCCGACCTCCGCGCCCTGGCCGAAAGCCTCGAACACGGGGGCGTGCCGCGCGGCCGCTTCCACGAGCGTGAGGCCGCGGCGCCCCTGCCCCGCGCCTATCAGTGGGCCGACGGCTCGGCCTATGTGAACCACGTCGCCCTGGTGCGTCAGGCCCGCGGCGCGGAAATGCCCGACAGCTTCTGGACCGATCCCCTGATGTACCAGGGCGGGTCGGACGGCTTCCTCGCCCCGCGCGATCCCATCCCCCTGGCCGACGAAAGCTGGGGCTGCGACCTCGAGGCCGAGGTGGTGGTCGTCACCGGCGACGTGCCGCAGGGCGTATCGCGCGAAGAGGCGCTGGAGTGCATCCGCCTGGTCGGCCTGGTCAACGACGTCTCCTTGCGCAACCTGATCCCGGCCGAACTGGCCAAGGGCTTCGGCTTCGTCCAGTCCAAGCCCGCCTCGGCCCTGTCGCCGGTCTTCGTCACCCCGCGCGCGCTCGGCGACCGCTGGGCCGACGGCAAGCTGAAGGGCGAACTGAACGTCCAGCTGAACGGCCAGGACTTCGGCAAGGCCGACGCCGGGACCGACATGACCTTCGACTTCGGCACCCTGATCGCCCACCTGGCCAGGACCCGCAGCCTGTGCGCCGGCAGCATCATCGGCTCGGGCACCGTCTCCAACCGGGACGCCGACGGCGGCCCGGGCAAGCCGGTCAGCGAAGGCGGCCTGGGCTATTCCTGCATCGCCGAGGTCCGCACGGTCGAGACCATCCTGCGCGGCAAGCCCGAGACGCCCTTCCTCAAGCATGGCGACACGGTCCGCATCGAGATGCTGGACGACCAGCACCACTCGATCTTCGGCGCCATCGAACAGACGGTCGCGGCGGTATAGGGCTCCCGCGCCATCACCGCCGCCGGTCCCTGACAGGACAGCACCACACCGCCCAGGGCGATCGTCAGCCATCGTCTCATCGCGCGCCTCCTGTGGTTTCCCGGACCAGAGGCCGCGCCGGCGCTTTACGGATGCGCCGGACGGATTAAGCTTTGGCCACGTCTGCGGCTCGTGGGGGGCAAGCAGGGCGCTGTCGGGACGGGATGGGCTTCCATGCTGGATATGTCGCCTCAGGTTCTGGGACCGTTGATCGGACTGGCGATCGCCCTGCCCCTGATCTTCCTGCGCAACCGCAAGCCCCGGACGCTTAATCCACAGTGGATGTGGGTCATGCCCTCGATCATCGTCCCCTTGATGGGCCTCGCGCTCTGGGGAACCAGCATGGATCCGACAACGCCGCACGTCGCCTTCGACGGTATCGCCTGGGCCATCCTTGCGGTCGGCCTTATCCTCGGCGGGGCCTTCGGCTGGTGGCGGGGCAAGATGACCACCATCGAGAAACACCCCGACGGCACGCTGAGAGCGCAGGCCTCGCCCATCGGTCTGATCCTGATCATCGCCGTCATGCTGGGCCGCCGCGCCCTCAGCGCCTTTCTTGAACCGCACGCCGCGGAATGGGGCCTGAACGCCCTCGCCATCACCGACGCCTTCCTCCTCTTCGTCGTCGGCATGGTCGTCATCCAGCGCGTCGAGATGTTCATCCGCGCCCGCCGCATCCAGTCCGGCGCGAGCGACAGCCATGTGGAGGCGGTCGGATGAAGCGGTTCGCCCTGATCGCCCTCGCCGCACTGATCGCCACGCCGGCGACGGCCCAGGACGACTGGGACCTGGGCCGCGATCCCGAGCGCAAGCTGACCATCGCCGCCGTGACCTACGAGAATTTCGGCGTCGCCGTGCGCTGCATGGACGATGTGATGAGCGTCGTGGTGACGGGCCTGCCTCCGGGGCTCGGCATCCGCACCATCAGGCACCGGATCGGCGATCAGCCCGAAGCCACCGGCCGATGGGTTTCGGCGGGCGAAGGCTCCGTCGCCTTCTCCGTCTGGCCCGCGGCCACGGCCGCCTATCTTTCGGCCGGCGGGCGCTGGGTTCTGGAGGTGCCGGACAGGGAACGTCTGCGGCGGATATCGGCCGACCTTCCCGCCTCCCCCGCCGCCATCGGGGAGGTTTTCACCGCCTGCGGACGCACGCTTTCGTCCACTTCGCAGGACGATGAGCCCGATCAGGAGGACTTCGCAGGGCTTACCTGGGCCCGGGTTCCGGAGCCGGAGTATCCGAGCAGGACCGACGCCGGCGGAGGCCTTGCGGCCGTCACCTGCACCGTCGGCGCACGGGGCGACCTGCGCGATTGCCGGATCGAGAGCGAGTTCCCCGAGGGCGCCGGGTTCGGCAGGGCCGCGGTCTCGGCGGCGCATCGGCGGGGAAGGGTCGAGCCCCTGGATCCGGGGTCGACGCGGGATATGGAGGGTCTGAGAGTCGCCTATACGGCTCGCTTCAACCTGATCGACGACTTCCGCGAGCCCCTCCCGCCCATCGCGACCCGACTGCCCCTCCGAACCGACTAGGGCGGGCGTCCGCCCGACCGCTCCGCCGAAACAACTGCCGCCAAGGTTGACGATCTGCACGCTCCGCTACAGAAAGTTGCGTCAGTAGCCGATCCGGATTGTTCCCCATGAAGCGCCCCCTCATCGCCCTGCTCGCCTGCGCGGTCGCCCTTCCCGCCCTGGCCCAGGACGCCTCCGCGGATTGGGATTTCTCGAACGACGAACGCCGGAAATTGATGGTCGCCTACACCCAGTTCAACAACGGCGTCGGGATCGCCACCCGGTGCGTCGACGGCGGCTTTGAAGCGGTGATCACCGGCCTGCCGCCGGCCGGCCGCGTCTCCAACCGGCCCCTCCGCACCGCGTTCGGCGATGAGGAACTGGTCCAGTACAGCTGGAGCGTCGGGATCGACGACACCGTCGCCGTCAGCCAGCTGCCGGCGCCATTCGCGCGCGAACTGCGGAACGGCGGGCGCCTGCGCATCCTCGTGCCCCGCGGAGCGGCCGACGGCCGCAACCTGATGTACGACCTGACCCTGCCGGCGTCGTCGGCCTCGATCGACCAGACGCTGACCACCTGCAACCGGCCGCTGGTCGACCCGCGGGACGCCGAGCTGGACGCCCTCCAGGAAGACGGCGTGCCGCGAAACCTGACCTGGGCCGTCCGGCCGACGCCGCGCTTTCCCCGCAGCAACTACGCCCGCGGCTTCGCCGTCGCGACTTGCGTTTCCAATCCGGACGGGACGCTGCGCGACTGCACGATCGAGTCCGAACATCCCCGCGACGGGCGGTTCGGACAGGCGACGCTCGACGCGGCGCGTCGGGCGCGGCTGCAGAATGTGGACCAGCCGGGCTCGCCGGTGCCGGTGACCCGGGTCCTTTTCAAGACCAACTATGTCGTCAGCGGCTACCAGACGGCGGAGGACGAGGCGCGTCAGCGCGACGCCGCCCGGCGCGAGCGCGAGGAGCGCGCGGCCCGGCGCGCCGCGGGGGCCGCCAATCCCGATTGACCTGATCGGACCCCGCGAGCTACCAAGCGCGCCTGCCGAAGCGAGCAACCGGCCTGTGCGGGCGTGGTGGAACTGGTAGACGCGCCGGACTCAAAATCCGGTTCCGAAAGGAGTGTCGGTTCGAGCCCGACCGCCCGCACCATGAATCTGCCTACCGGGTGGTCGCCCTGCCTGAGGCCGGGATGACCACTTCCCCGTCTTCCTTGACGAAACGGTCCGGGGTGCGCTCGAGCAGGTCGAACACACGTTCCGACGGGCGACACATCGCTGCGCCCCTGGGCGTGCGCACGATGGGGCGGTTCACCAGCACCGGATGTTCGACCATGGCGGCGAGGATGGCGGCGTCGGACGCCGCAGGGTCCAGCAGGCCCCGTTCAGCGGCGACCGCCTCCTTCTCCCGCAGGGCCTCACGCGGCGTGATCCCCGCCTCGTCGAACAGGGCGCCCAGTTGGTCCGTGGTCCAGCCGGCCTTCAGATACTCCACCACCTCGGGCCGGTAGCCGGCGGCCTCAACCATGGCCAGGACGTTGCGCGAGGTGCCGCAGGCAGGATTGTGGAAGACGGTGACGGGGAAGGCGTCGGACATATCAGCGCTCCTTTTGGGCATTGCGGCGGACGGCGGACCCGGCGTCGTACCAGCCCTTTGAGCGATTCACGATCCACACCACCGACAGCATCACAGGCACCTCGATCAGCACCCCGACCACCGTCGCCAGGGCCGCGCCGGAGTTGATGCCGAACAGGCTGATCGCCGCCGCCACGGCCAGTTCGAAGAAGTTCGACGCCCCGATGAGGGCCGACGGACCGGCCACGCAATGCGCCTCGCCCGTCGCCCGGTTCAGCCCGTAGGCGAGGCCGGCGTTGAAATAGACCTGGATCAGGATCGGGATGGCGAGGATGCCGATGACCAGCGGCTGGGCGAGGATTTGCTCGCCCTGGAAACCGAACAGCAGGATCAGGGTGGCCAGCAGGGCGGTGATCGAGACCGGACCGAGCCGGGTCAGAAGCCGCTCCAGCCCCGCCTCGCCCGACCGCGCCAGCACCATCCGACGAACGACCTGGGCGACGATGACGGGCAGGATGATGTAGAGGCCGACCGAGATCAGCAGGGTCGCCCACGGCACGGTGATCGCCGCCAGCCCCAGCAGCAGGCCGACGATCGGGGCGAAGGCGACGATCATGATGGCGTCGTTCAGCGCCACCTGGCTGAGGGTGAAGTTCGGCTCGCCGTTGGTCAGCCGGCTCCAGACGAAGACCATGGCGGTGCAAGGCGCGGCGGCGAGGATGATCAGGCCGGCGATATAGCTGTCGATCTGGTCGCCGGGCAGCCACGGCCGGAACAGCCCGGCGATGAACAGCCAGGCCAGTAGCGCCATGGAGAAGGGCTTGACCGCCCAGTTGACGAACAGGGTCACGCCGATGCCGCGCCAGTACCGCCCCACCTGTCCGAGGGCGGCGAAGTCGACGCGCAGCAGCATGGGGGTGATCATCAGCCAGATCAGGCCGGCCACCGGCAGATTGACCCGGGCGATCTCGGCCCGGGCGATCAGCTCGAAGACGTCGGGGAACAGCCAGCCGAGGCCGATTCCGACGACGATGCACAGCAGGACCCAGAGGCTGAGCCACCGTTCAAAGACCGACATGGTTCAGGCCTCCGCCGGAATGCACCGCGAGCGGGCGGCGGCCGCGGCGACCGGAGCGCAGACCTCCGCCGCCCCGCCACAGCAATCCTCGGCGAGAAAGGTCATCAGTTCGCCCATCCGGTCGAACCGCGCGGAATAGATGATCGAGCGCCCGTCACGACGGGACTGCGCCAGCCCGGCGTTGGCGAGAAGGGAGAGATTGGCCGAAAGGGTGTTGGGCGGCGTGCCGAGGCGGCGAGCAATCTCTCCGGCCGCCATGCCCGTCGGGCCCGCCGTCACCAGCAGGCGGAAGACCTTCAGACGGCCTTCGTGGGCCAGGGCGGACAGGCTCTCGACGGCGGCTATCATTTCCATATTTCCAGAATATCAGAAATGAAGGACCGATCAATCGCGGCCTTGGGGATGATCGACCGGCTTCCTCTGTCGCCGGCCGAATTCGCCCCTGTTGATGGTTGCGCCTCCGTCCCGGAGTCCGCATCTGCCCCCGATGACCTCCCCCGCCGCCGACATCGACAAGCCTGCCGTCAAGGGGCCGGGCTTTCCCGAGTTCGTGGCCCTGATCGCCATGATGATGGCGCTGAACGCGCTGGCCATCGACTCCATGCTGCCCGCCCTCCCGGCCATCGGCGATGCCCTGGGGGTGACGTCGGAGAACGGTCGGCAATGGGTCATCACCGCCTATCTGCTGGGCTTCGGCGTGACCCAGATCATCTACGGCCCGCTGGCGGACCGGTTCGGTCGCAAGCCCATCCTGATGATGGGCCTTGGCCTGTATGTCCTGTTCAGCGTGCTGGCCGCCTTTTCGCCGACGTTTGAATTGCTGATCGCCGCGCGGGTCGGGACGGGAATCGGCGCGGCGGCCCTGCGGGTGCTGGCCGTGTCGATCGTGCGCGACCGCTATGCCGGACGAACCATGGCGCGGGTCATGTCGCTCAGCTTTCTGGTCTTCCTCGGCGTGCCGGTTCTGGCGCCGGCGCTGGGCCAGCTGATCCTGACCGTGGCCCCCTGGCCCTGGGTGTTCGGCGTGCTCGCCGTCGGCGGCGCAGCCTTCGCGCTCTGGGCCGCCATCCGCCTGCCCGAGACCCTGCACCCCGAGGACCGGATGCCGATCCAGATCGACCGCATAGCCTCGGCCTTCCGGGAAGCGCTGACCAACCGAAGCGCCATCGGCTACACCCTGGCCATCACCGCCATCTCGGGCGCCCTGTTCGGATTCATCAACTCCAGCCAGCAGATCTTCTTCGACGTCTTTCATGAGCCGCAGCTGTTCACGGTCGTGTTCGGCGGCGTCGCGGGCGGCATCGCGGTGGCGTCCCTGCTCAATGCGCGGCTGGTCGAGCGGCTGGGGTCGCGGCTGATCTCCCACACCGCCCTGCTCGGCTTCATCACCTTCTCGGCGATCCATGCGGCGGTGGCGTTGAGCGGCCATGAGACGATCTGGACCTTCGCGGCGCTTCAGGCCCTGACCATGTTCTGCTTCGGCTTCATCGCCGGCAATTTCGGCGCGATGGCCATGGAGCCGATGGGCCATATCGCGGGCACGGCCTCTTCGGCCCAGGGCTTTATCTCGACCACCGGCGGCGCGTCGCTCGGCTTTCTGATCGGACAGCAGTTCAACGGCTCGACCGCGCCGATGACCATCGGCTTCGTCGCCCTCGGCATGACCGCGCTGGTCTTTGTCCTGTTCGCCGAGCGCGGGCGTCTGTTCAAGGCGCGGAACCGGGCGCCGGCGCCCTCTTGATCTTTTCGGCCCGCCGGGGCGTTGTCCCGGCAGAAAACGAACCCGGCCCGACCGACCGCACAAGGTCGGCGGGGCTTTTGGTCAAGGACGCTCAATGATCCGCAAGTTTGGACTGGTCTCCACCATCGCGCTCGCCACAGCCCTGGGCGGGTGCGCCATGATCCCCGGCTTCGGCCCGGGCTCCGACATGCCGACCGTCCCGGCCCCGGCGACCGCGCCGGTCCAGTATGTGCGCGACATCCACTCCCATGCCCGACCCGAGATCGCCCGGGTCAAACACGTCGCACTGGACCTGACCACCGACTTCGCGACCGGCACCCTGTCAGGCACGGCGGCGTTGGACATCACAGCCGAGCCGGGCGCGACCGAGATCATTCTCGATGTCCGCAATCTGGACATTCAGGACGTGCGGGACGCATCCGGCGCGCCGCTGCAGTTCCAGACCGGCGATAGCGACCCGAACCTGGGTCAGCCCCTGACCATCCGCTTCCCCGCGTTCGCCGCGGGTGAGCAACGCCGCATCGTCATCCGCTACGCCACCCGGCCCGACGCCGCGGCCCTGCAATGGCTGACCCCGGCCCAGACCGCGGGCGGCCAGCAGCCCTATATGTTCAGCCAGGGCCAGGCGATCCTGACCCGCACCTGGATCCCGACCCAGGACAGCCCCGGCATCCGCCAGACCTGGGACGCCCGCATCACCGCCCCGTCCGCGCTGAAGGTGGTGATGAGCGCCGAGGGCCTGACCACCCGAGGCGAGCCCGCGGGCGACGGAATGACCGCCTGGCGCTTCCGCATGACCAATCCGGTGCCGCCCTATCTGATCGCAGTGGCCGTCGGCGACGTGGCCTTCCAGGCCATCGACGAGCGCACCGGGGTCTGGACCGAGCCGTCGATGTTGGCCGCGGCCCATGCCGAAATGGTCCCGACCGCCGAGATGGTCGATGCGGCCGAGGCGCTCTACGGCCCCTACCGCTGGGGCCGCTACGACCTGCTGATCCTGCCGCCCAGCTTCCCCTTCGGCGGGATGGAGAACCCCCGGCTGACCTTCGCCACCCCGACCATCATCGCCGGCGACCAGTCGCTGGTGTCGCTGGTGGCTCACGAGCTGGCGCACAGCTGGTCGGGCAATCTGGTGACCAATGCGACCTGGGCCGACTTCTGGCTCAACGAGGGCTTCACCGTCTATTTCGAGAACCGGATCATGGAGGCGGTCTACGGCCGCGACCGCGCCCTGATGCTGCAGTCGCTGGGCTGGGGCGACCTGCAGTCGACGCTGGCCGACCTGCCCGCGGCCGACACACGTCTGAAGCTCGACCTCGCCGGCCGGGATCCCGACGAGGGCCTGACCGACGTGGCCTATGAGAAGGGCGCCGCCTTCCTCTTCACCATCGAACGCACCGTCGGCCGCGAGCGGTTCGACGCCTGGCTGAAGGGCTATTTCGAGCGCAACGCCTTCCGCCCGATGACCACGGAGATGTTCCTCGAGGACATCCGCGCCCATCTAGTCACCACGCGCGCGCTGGAAGACCAGCTGATGATGGACGCCTGGATCTATCAGCCGGGCATGCCGTCGAACTGGGTCCCGCCGGTGTCGGGCGCCTTCGCGCCGGTCGACGCGGCCGCAAGGGCCTTCCACGCCGGCGGCCCCGCCTCCGCGGTTCCGTGGGCCGGCTGGTCGACGCAGGAGCGCCAGCGCTTCCTGGCCTGGCGGCCCGAAGGCCGCGCCGCCGGCGCCGACTGGCTGACCCCGGCCCAGCTGGCCGATCTGGAAGCGACGCTGAAGCTGCGCGAGGAAGGCAATGCCGAGGTCGTCTTCGCCTGGCTGCAGATCGCGGTCCAGCATCGCTACCAGCCCGCCGTCCCGACGCTCGAGCGCTTCCTGACCACCATGGGCCGGCGCAAATTCGTCCTGCCGCTGTTCACCAGCCTCTGGGCCGAGGGCGACTGGGGCCGGGCCATCGCCACCCCGCTCTACGCCCGGGCCCGACCCGGCTACCACCCGGTGACGACCAATTCGGTCGACGCCGTGGTGGGACGGCCCTAGCCGCCCACCGACATGTGACCGGCCTCGCCTTGGCTTGACCGTCGCCTGCCACTAGGTTCCGCCCGACAAACGGCGGTCAACGCCGATACGCGCTTTCAGGAGACGCCCCATGCACGACGCGCCCCAATCCGACGCGGCCGCCCGCCTCGACAAGGAAAACCCGCTCGGCGTCGACGGCTTCGAGTTCGTCGAATTCACCGGTCCGGATCCTGCGGCCATGGTCGCGCGGCTGGAGCTGATGGGCTTCACCGCCACCCATGTGAACCCCGCCAATGACGTCGTGCGTCTGAAGCAGGGCGATATCACCCTGCTGGTCAACCGCTCGCCCAAGGGGCAGGCGGGCGAGTTCGCGACGGAGCACGGCCCGTCGGCGAACGGCATGGCCTTCCGCGTGGCGGATGCGAAGGCGGCTTATGAAGGCGCGGTGTCGCGCGGCGGACGCCCGGCCGAGGGCCACGACGGCGGCGCCCTGGGCGGCGGCTATCCCTACATCCTGCAGGGCATCGGCGGTTCGCTGCTGTATCTGATCGACCAGTATGGCGATGCCGGGTCGCTGTATGACGGCTGGGACGAGATCGAGGGCTGGGAAGAAGCCGAGCGCAAGAACAACGTCGGCCTGTTCATGCTCGACCACCTGACCCACAACGTGCGGCGCGGCCAGATGCGCACATGGTCCGGCTTCTACGGCGATGTCTTCGCGTTCGAGGAGCAAAAATACTTCGACATCAAGGGCAAGGCGACCGGCCTGTTCTCCCAGGCCATGATCGCGCCCGACCGCGCCATCCGCATCCCGCTGAACGAGAGCCAGGACGAGAACTCCCAGATCGAGGAGTTCCTGCGCCGCTACAACGGCGAGGGTATCCAGCACATCGCCCTGGCCACCGACGACATCTTCGAGACGGTGGAGGAGCTGAAGCGCCGCGGCATCCCCTTCCAGGACACGATCGAGACCTATTTTGAACTGATCGACAAACGCCTGCCGGGCCACGGCGAGGACGTCGCCCGCATGCGCAAGAACCGCATCCTGATCGACGGCTCGGACGAGGAGGGCCTGCTGCTGCAGATCTTCACCCAGGACACCTTCGGTCCGATCTTCTTCGAGATCATCCAGCGCAAGGGCAACCAGGCGTTCGGCGAGGGCAATTTCCAGGCCCTGTTCGACTCCATCGAGCTGGACCAGATCCGGCGCGGCGTCATCAAGGTGGATGCCTAAGCCGCCGGCGTGGCTGCCCTGGCTCGGCCCGCTGCTGGCGGCCGGGGTCGGGGCGGCGGTCGGAGAATACGGCCTCGGGGGCGGCTTCTGGACGGTGCTGGTCGCCGCCCTGGTCTGCGGGTTTGCCCCGATCGTGGTCTACCGGGTGTGGGTGTGGCGGCGCCACCGCAAAGGATAGCCGTCGCGCCGCGAATTCGCGTCTTCAGCGCGTTGTGGGCCGAAGGTCGCCCGAGAGCGACGCAAAGGCACATGGGCAGCTTGAAAATCGACTCGAGTCCCGTATTCCGCTATCTTGCTCCGTGACCAGACCGCAGGGGGCGGAGGATGCAGGATCCGGCTCTTTCGCCGCCGCCAGAGCTTCTGCCTGCCCTGAACGTCGACGTCCTGGCCCTTGTGGCGGATTCCGTGATCTGCACGGACTCGGAGGGACGGATTCTGGTTTTCAACCGGGCCGCCGAGCAGTCATTCGGCTACAGCGCCGACGAGGTGATCGGCCAGCAGGTGGGGATGCTGCTTCCGGAAAGCCACCGCTCCGAGCACTTTCATCAGGTACGCGGCTTTGCAGCGGGCGGAGGCGCCGCGAACCGGCTCATGGGCCATCGTCGGGAAGTCCTGGGGCGACGCAAAAACGGGCATGTGTTCCCGGCCGAGGCGATGGTGTCGCGCCAGACGATCGACGGCAGGATCATCCTGACCGTGGTGCACCGGGACATCACCGAGCGCAAGGAGCTGGAGGCTCTGCGTGAGGCGGCCTCGCGCGAACTGCATCATCGGATGAAGAACCTTCTGGCGGTCGTCGATTCCCTCGTCTCGATCAGCGCCGCGAGCTCGGTGAGTGTGGAGGAATTCAGGGTCTCCCTCACCGGACGGCTGAAGTCCCTGGCCGCCACCCAGAGCGCCCTGCGATTTGGCGAGCAGCAGAGCACCAATCTGAACGCGCTAATTCTGGCGGAACTGTCGCAATACCAAACCCCCGACGGTGCGAACGTGGCGATTGAGGGCCCGGCCGTTTCGGTGGGGCCGAGGGCCGCCCAGATCCTGGCGCTGGCGGTCCATGAACTTGCGACAAACTCGGCGAAATATGGGTCGCTGGGCCATGCCGGTGGTCGCGTGGTCGTGACGTCCGCCTTTGAAGGCGAAGAGGACGAGGGCCTGCTTGTCATCCAGTGGCTGGAAGCAGGAGGACCGCTGGTGAAACCGCCCGAGCGCCAGGGCTTCGGCACGCGCCTTATCAAGAAGGTCGTTGCGAGAGCGCTTCGAGCGGACGTGGCCATGGATTATCGACCGGACGGGCTGGTCTGCCGGATGAAAGTGCCGAGGGCCATGCTCGAAGCAGACCGGCAGGAACCGGCGCGGATGCTTTCCGTCTAGTGAAAATCCCGCGACCCCGGCAGCACCCGCACGTCGCGCGGATGGCGCCCCCGCGCCGGCGAGTGACCTGACCCCGGCGCGTTGTCGGGCGTCAGATGGCCCAGCATCGGGGTCCAGTCCTCCAGCTGGTCGACGACCAGATGGGTCACCCCCTCGGCGGTCTGGACCTTGCCCCGCGCCAGCACCATGCGCGCGCCCATGGCGACCGGCCGGAAGCGTTCGAACACGTCGGGCCACAGGACCAGATTGGCCACGCCGGTCTCGTCCTCGAGGGTCATGAAACAGACGCCCTTGGCCGTGCCCGGCCGCTGACGGACCAGAACCACCCCGCCGACCGCCACGGTCCGGCCGTTGGGCCGCGCCGGATAGGCCTTCGCCGTCAGGGCCCCGGCCCGCGCCAGCCGCTCGCGCAGGAAGCTGACCGGATGGCCCTTCAGCGACAGGCGGAGGGTCTGGTAGTCGCCGACCACCTCTTCCGACGGGGCCAGCACCGGCAGGGCCTCGGGCGGCCGTCCGTCGGCCTCGTTCAGCCCCATGGCCTCGAACAGCGGCGCCGAGGACGCCGGCGCGGACCCCTTGGCCGCCCACACCCCCTGCCGCCGCGTCAGGTCCAGCGAGCCGAACGCATCGGCCTCCGCCAGCCGGTCCAGCGCCGACTGCGTCTCGGCC
>NZ_BSOY01000007.1 GCF_030160755.1 Brevundimonas denitrificans
GCGAACGCCCCCGTCCCCCACGGCCCGGCCGGCTTCACCTCCGCCCGAGGTGGTCGCCCCGCCGCCGGCGGTCGCTGCCGCGCCCCTGATCGAGATTGTTCCCGCGCCGGTCCCCGGCCCGGCCCCGACCGAGGCCGAGCGACCTTCGACCGACCCCGATGCGCCGATCGCGACGCGGCCGCAGCCGCTCGGCTAACGGATAACGGCGTAGCCGCGTTCGACCAGGCGTCGCAGGCCCTCATAGGCCTCGGCCAGCTCTTCATAAGCGGCGCGCGCCGAGGCCAGTCGCGCGATCTGGTCCGGGGTCGAGGGCGCGCCCGATTCCGACTGGCGAAGGCTTTCGGCCACCCATTTGGCCCGCGCCGTCGCCGTCAGCACAGCCAGCCTCTGGAACATGGACGCGTCCAGTTTCGGCAGCATCTGGCCGATGACCTCGCGGTTGGCCACGAACGCCGAATAGTCGATCTGTTCGAGCAGGCCGCGCAGCCGCCGCTGTTCGTGGGGATCGGTGTCCTGGGGCTCGAAATGGTCGCGCTGGCGGCGATAGCTGGACGTCTGGATGGTCGACATGGGCTGTCTTCCGAATTGGAGCGGGTTCGAGGGTGCGCTCCCCGCCTTAACGAGGGGTTGCGAGGCCGCACAAGACGCGCGAGCCTCGGCTGATGTCCCTGATCCTCTAGTCCCATCCCTACGCGGCCTATGGCCAGAAGGCCTCCGTCGCCCTGTACGAGCTCGGCCTGCCGTTCGAGCTGAAGCTGGTCGAGGCCGCGAACGAGGCCGTGATGGCCCAGTTCCGCGCCCTGTCGCCCTTCGCCAAAATGCCCACCCTCGTCGATACGACGACGGGCGAGACCCTCTACGAATCCACCATCGTCATCGAGCACCTCGACCGCCTGGCCGGCGCCGGGCGGCTGATCCCCGCCGAGCCCGGAGCGGCGCTGGAGGCGCGTCTGGTCGACCGGATGGTCGACACCTACGCCGGCGGGCCGATGAACCGCATCATCCCGCGCAAATTCCGCCCGGCCGGCCATGAGGACCCCTTCGGCGACGCCCAGGACGCGGAAATCCTGGCCGGGGCGTGGGACTGGTTGGAGGCTCGGCTGGCCGACGGGCGGACCTGGGGCGCGGGCGAGACCTTCACCCTCGCGGACTGCGGCGCCGCCCCGATCCTCACCTATGCGCGGCGGCTGGTCCCGTTCGGCGACCGGCCGCGCCTGCGGGCCTGGCACCAGCGCCTCATGGCGCGGCCTTCGTTCGTGCGGGCTCTGGAAGACGCAGCGCCGTTCGGCGACCTGATGCCGGCGCCGCCCGCCGAGGACTAGTGGGCTTCAGGCGGCCGTGCGGCGGGGCTGAGGTATTCATTCTCGGGCTTCGGATGGGCGTCCAGCACGAAGCGGCGGTCGCAATAGGCGCATTCGACGAAGTCGTCCCCGCCCATGTCCATATAGACCAGCGGATGGCCCAGGGCCCCGCCGCCGCCGTCGCAGGCCACGCGTTTGGTCGGGACCACGATGGCTTCCGGCGGCGGAATGATCGCATCGGCGTGGCGCGGCGGCATGGACGACCCTGACTGGTGGCGGCGGACAACGGCCGACTCCCTAGAAGCCCGGGCGCGCGGCGTCAAACCATCCGGGGCTTGCGGCGGAAGACCCGGTCGAAGAAGGCCTTGCGCTTGCGGAACAGGGACCAGCCGAGACAGCCCGCGGCGACCCACAGACCGATCTCGCCGATCACCGCGGCCGGGCCGCCGATCAGCATCGTCTCCCGCAGGGCGATCTCGCCCATCCGGTTCAGCACCACCACGGCCGTGAAGGCCCCATAGCCGAGAAGACAGAAGGCGAAGGCTGTCCAGCCGATCATCTTCGTGCGGGTCATTGCGGTCGCTCCGTCAAGCAAGCTGTTCATAATGACAAGCGTGCTAGACATTTTATTGAGTCATGTCAAGCGTCATTGACACTTCGGGACAGCGTCGCCCGGCGGGGCCTTGGCGACGGCGGACGGCGCGCCTACCTAGGCCGGTCCCGACGATCGAAAGCCGCCGCATGTCCGAAGCCGCCGCCCTGCCTGACAACGCCATCGAGGTGCGGGGACTGGAAAAGACCTATGCGGGTTCGAAGAAGGCGCCGCCCAAGGTCGCCCTGCGCGGCGTCGACCTGGTCATTCCGCGCGGCTCGATGTTCGGCCTGCTGGGCCCCAACGGCGCCGGCAAGTCGACCCTGATCAACATCCTCGCCGGGGTGGTCAACAAGACCGGCGGCACGGCCGAGATCTGGGGCCGCGACATCGACAAACAGCCGCGCGACGCCCGCGCCGCCCTCGGCGTGGTGCCGCAGGAGATCGTCGCCGACGTCTTCTTCACCCCGCGCGAGGCGCTCGAGGTCCAGGCCGGCTTCTATGGCGTGCCGGCCAACGAGCGCCGCTCCGACGAACTGCTGGCCGCCCTCGGCCTCAGCGACAAGGCCCACGCCTATGTCCGCGCCCTGTCCGGCGGCATGAAGCGTCGTCTGATGGTGGCCAAGGCGCTGGTGCACAATCCGCCCATCCTGATCCTCGACGAGCCCACCGCCGGGGTCGACGTCGAGCTGCGCCGCCAGCTGTGGGACTACGTCCGCCGCCTCAACGCCGAGGGCGTGACCATCCTGCTGACCACCCACTACCTCGAAGAGGCGCAGGAGCTCTGCGACACCATCGCCATCATGAACCGCGGCGAGGTCGTGGCCTGCGAGCCCACGCCCCAGTTGCTGCGCCGTCTGGACACCCGCAACGTCGTGGTCACCCCCGAGGGCGCGCTGGACGGCCTGCCGAAACTCAAGGGATTCGAGGCCGTGGCCCGGCCCAACGGGGCCTTCGCCGTCACCTATAAAAAGGGCCAGTCCTCGGTCGAACAGGTGCTGGCCGCCGTGCGCGCGGCGGGCGTGACCATCGCCGACATCGTCACCGAGGACCCGGATCTTGAGGACGTCTTCCTGGCGTTGACCTACGGGGACACAAGTCAGGTGAGCCCGACGAAGGACTGAGTCGCGCGGGAGGCGGCGCATCGCCTGTCCTTCGGGTAAGGGGCCTCCCGACCGGTTGCTGGCGCTTTGGGAGAGACAGGCTTGGACATCGGCGAGCGGCTGACAGCCTGGGCCAGGAGCCTGAAGCGTGACGTGGCGGCTCTCTGGATCGCCGCCAGAAGCCCGCGAACGCCCATGGCCGCGAAGATCGTGGCCGGCGCGGTCGCGGCCTACGCCCTCAGCCCGATCGACCTCATCCCCGATTTCATCCCTGTCCTGGGCTATCTGGACGACATCATCCTCGTGCCGCTCGGGATCGCCCTCGCCGTCCGGATGATCCCTGCAGCCCTGATGGCGGAGTTCCGCGCCGAAGCCGTGTCCATGGACAGGCGCCCCAGCCGCTGGGCGGCGGCGTTCATCGTGGGGCTTTGGTTTTGCGGGCTCGGGGCCGGGGTCCTGTGGTTCTGGGGAAGGAGTCGCTGACCGCCCATGGCGGTCGCTCGCCCCTAGACGACCATCACCGTCCCGATGAGCAGCCGGGCGCCGGCCCGCCCCATCACCGTATTGGTCGCGGCCTGGAGCTGGGCCACCAGTCGTTCGACGTCCGGCGGCGTCCCGGGCAACAGCGCATTGGCCGACTGCTGCACCACCGCCGCATAGGCGGCCCGCAGGCGCGGGGCCGACTGGGCGACGCGGGTGCGGAGGGCGGCGTCGGGGGTATCGACCCCGGTCTCGACCGTCATCACGCCCAGCCGACCGCCGGGCCGCCTGACATTGGCGGTGATGGTCGGCAGCCGCAGATAGGTCGCCTGGGCCGCGCCTCCGCCGCCGCTGGTCCTGAGCGGCTGGGTCTTCAATCCGAGAAGGGCGCGACGTTCCATGGGCCGACGCTAGCGTCCGGCGCTTAAGACGTGGTTACGCCGCCGCCTCGACCGCGACCGGCTCCATCGGCTTGAGGTCCAGCAGGGCGAACAGGGCGGCGTCCTCGTCCTGTTCCGGATTGGGCGTGGTCAGCAGCTTGCCGCCGACGAAGATGGAGTTGGCGCCGGCGAGGAAGCACAGGGCCTGCATCTCGGCGCTCATCGTCTCGCGCCCGGCCGACAGTCGCACCATGGCCTTCGGGCAGACGATCCGCGCCACGGCGACGGTGCGGACGAATTCGATCGGATCGATCTCGCCCTCCCGCTTCACCCGGTCGCCCAACGGCGTGCCGGTGACCGGCACCAGGGCGTTGACCGGCAGGCTGTCCGGATGGACCGGCAGGGTCGCCAGCGCGTGCAGCAGGCTGGCCCGGTCGCGCCGCGCCTCGCCCATGCCGACGATGCCCCCGCAGCAGGTGCTCATGCCCGCCTCGCGCACATGCTGCAGCGTATCCAGCCGGTCCTGATAGGTCCGCGTCGTCACGACCTGGGCGTAGTACTCCGGGCCGGTGTCGAGGTTGTGGTTGTAGTAGTCGAGACCGGCCGCCTTCAGCTGCCGCGCCTGGTCGGCGGACAGCATGCCGAGCGTGGCGCACGTCTCCAGCCCGAGGGCCTTCACCCCCGCGATCATGGTCGCCAGCTTCGGCGTGTCGCGGTCCTTGAGCTCACGCCAGGCCGCCCCCATGCAGAAGCGGCTGGCCCCGCCGGCCTTGGCCGCCATGGCCTCGGCGATGACGGCGGTCGCGTCCATCAGCTTCTCGGCCTTCAGGCCGGTGTCGAAACTGGCCGACTGCGAGCAGTAGCCGCAGTTCTCGGCGCAGCCGCCGGTCTTGATCGACAGCAGCTGACTCTTCTGCACTTCCGACGGATCGAACCACGCCCGGTGCACGGTCGCGGCGTCATAGACGAGGTCCATGAACGGCCGGGCGAAGAGTCCCTCGACCTCGTCCAGGGTCCAGTCGTGGCGGGGCGTCGAGAGGTCACGGGTCATGGGCGCCTGCTTAGCGCCGCCGCAGCCGCCCGCCAAGCCGCCTACTCCTCGTCGCGATAGACCCGTCCGTCGCGCATGACGAAGTCCATGGAAGTCAGAACCGACACATCGGTCAGCGGGTCGCCGTCGACAGCGATGATGTCAGCGCGCTTGCCGGGCTCGAGCGTCCCGATCTCCGCGGACAGGCCGAGCAGGTCGGCCGCGTTCACCGTCGCCGCCTGGATCGCGCTCATCGGCGTCATGCCGTTGGCGACCATCAGGGCGAACTCATCGGCGTTGCGGCCATGCTTCGACACGCCCGCATCGGTGCCGAAGGCGATCCTCACCCCCGCCGGGACCGCCCGCTGAAGCGACTGGCCGGTGATCGAGATGCGCCACTGGATCTTGGGCAGGACCTCCGGCGAATAGGCGTTCGGATCAGCGGCCAGACGCTCGATATAGCCGTTCACCGTCGACAGGGTCGGGACATAGTAGGCGCCCGACTGACGGAACAGGCGAAGCGTCTCGTCGTCGAAAATGGTGCCGTGCTCGATGGAATCGGCGCCCAGACGCAGCGCCATATTGATCCCGTCCGCGCCGTGGGCGTGGACCGCGACCTTGAGTCCGTACAGGTGCGCCGTCTCGATCAGGGCGCGGGCCTCGTCCTCGAACATCTGGGCGCCCAGACCGGCGCCGATGCGGCTGTTGACCCCGCCGGTGGTGGCGATCTTGATCACCCGGGCCCCGCGTCCGACCTGGATCCGCACCGCCTCCCGGCAGCTCTCCGGGCCGTTGCAGACGTTGTCGTGCGGAATGGTCTCGCGCAGGTCGTCATTGAACCCCAGCCGCCCGTCCATATGGCCGGAGGTGGTCGAGATGCTCTCGCCCGAATCGATGATGCGCGGCCCCGGCAGGCGGTGGGCGGCGGTGGCGTCCGCCAGCGCCAGGGTCACCCCGCCCTCGTCGCCGAGGTTCCGCACTGTGGTGAAGCCCGCCATCAGCGTCTTCTGCGCATTCTCCGCCGCGCGATAGGCATGGGTCGGCAGGTTCTCGGTGACGCCGGACAGAAATCCCGCCTGGCCGCCGAGATCGGAGACCAGATGCACATGGCTGTCGATCAGGCCCGGCAGGACGAAACGGTCGCGCTGGTCGATGACGGTCGCGCCGGGGAAGGCGGCGGCGTCCACGAAACCGTCGCGGATCTCGACGATCCGGCCGTCGCGCACCACCACGGTCGAGGGTCCGCGCGGCGCCTGACCCGGACGATCCAGCAGCCGTCCCGCCTGGATCAGGGTGACGGGGCCGGCGCTCGCCGGAGCGGCTTCCTGGGCGAGACCCGCGCCGCCCATTGTCAGCGCCGCCAGCGCGCCTGCGATCATTGCTTTCATCATGGTCTCCCCGGAATTACGCCAGATAGACACAAATCGCGTTCAGGGGTCCAGCAGCAGTTCGCCGCGCCGCAGGTCGATGGTCACCGTCTGGAAAAGCCCCAGCAGGTCCACGCCCAGAAGCATCGCGGGCTCATCGGCCAGGCCCCAGACGGCGAAGGTGTGCAGGTCGCCGACCAGAACCGGAATCCGCGTCAGCTGCACCCCGCCGAGCTGGAGCTCGGGCAACAGCATGGCCTGGGTCAAGGCCCCGCTCCCTGTCGGCGACAGAACGCGGCTCAGGCTCGATCCGTCGGGAAGGATGAGCGGCTGGGCGTTGGCGTGAACGGCGAGGGCGGAGTTGATGATCGTCATCTTGGCGCCGGTGTCGACGATGACCTTGCAGGGGGTGGCCCGCGCGATCGCGTCGATCAGCAGCAGCCCGTTGAACCGCTGCCGCCCCGCCGCCCGCGCCCGCGCGTCCAGGTTCAGGCCGTCGAGGGCGCGCTCGCGGCCTCGTCGCGGAAGGGTGACATTGACCCGGGTGCGGCCCCTGAAATTGAGCACCAGTCTCAGACCGGCCAGAAGGTCCGTCCCCAACAGCCCGTCCAGCCCGTCCATGTTCGCGCGGCCCGCGACCACCAGCCTGGCGTCGCGCACATCCAGCGCCCCGGTGCGCAGCCGGGCCGCCCGGACGGTCGGAGCCTGCTCCTGCGCCACCACCGTGTGCATCGTCACCTCGCCCGCATCGGCCAGGCCGAGGCTGACGGCCAGATCCTGCGCAATGACCGAGGCGTTGGCGGCGCTGTCGATGGCGAACGCATAGGGGCCCTGATCATGGATCATGACCGGAACGGTCAGCAGGCCCCGTTGCTGGCTGCTCGTCGCGAAGGCGAGCGCCTCCTGCGCCCGGGCGGGCGCCGGGCGTCCGAGGGCCGCCGTCAACAGCCCTGCCAGGGCCGCCGCCCGACGGGTCATCTCTCCGCTCGGCATGGTTCGCTCCTCGCGGCGAGGGTGACACGAAACGCCGGGACGCACGAGACGGCGCGACAAACACATAAAGATATCCTTATGTGTTTCTTGCCCCCGCGCCGCGACCGGTCTATAGGCCGCGCGAACACTCTCCCGGAAAGCCCCGCTCCATGACCGACTACATCGTCCGCGACATCTCGCTTGCCCCCTTCGGCAACAAGGAAATCGCCATCGCCGAGACCGAAATGCCGGGCCTGATGGCGCTGCGCGAGGAGTTCGGGCCGCAACAGATCCTCAAGGGGGCCCGCATCGCCGGCTCGCTGCACATGACGATCCAGACCGCCGTCCTGATCCAGACGCTGGAAGCCCTCGGCGCCGAGGTCCGCTGGGCCTCCTGCAACATCTTCTCGACCCAGGACCACGCCGCGGCCGCCATCGCCGCCAACGGCACCCCGGTGTTCGCCACCAAGGGCGAGACGCTGGAAGAGTACTGGGACTACGCCCACAAGATCTTCGAATGGGCCGACGGCGGCTATCCGAACCTGATCCTCGACGACGGCGGCGACGCCACCCTGCTGTGCGTCCTCGGCCCCAAGGCCGAGAAGGACCTGTCGCTGCTCGACAACCCCCAGAACGAGGAAGAGGAAGCCCTCTACAAGGTGATGAAGCGCTACATCGCCGAGAAGCCCGGCTTCTACTCCGCCATCCGCGACGCCATCGGCGGCGTGTCGGAAGAGACCACCACCGGCGTCCACCGCCTGTACGAAATGGCCAAGAAGGGCGACCTGCCGTTCCCGGCCATCAACGTCAACGACAGCGTCACCAAGTCCAAGTTCGACAACCTGTACGGCTGCCGTGAGAGCCTCGTCGACGCCATCCGCCGCGGCACCGACGTCATGCTGTCGGGCAAGGTCGCCGTGGTCTGCGGCTACGGCGACGTCGGCAAGGGCTCGGCCGCCTCGCTGCGCCAGGGCGGCGCCCGGGTGAAGGTCACCGAGGTCGATCCCATCTGCGCCCTGCAGGCGGCGATGGAAGGCTATGAGGTCGTCACCGTCGAGGACGTGGCCCACGAGGCCGACATCTTCGTCACCGCCACCGGCAACAAGGACGTCCTGACCGTCGATCACATGCGGGCGATGAAGAACAACGCCATCGTCTGCAACATCGGTCACTTCGACTCGGAGATTCAGGTCGCCGGCCTGAAGAATTTCAAGTGGGACGAGATCAAGCCTCAGGTCCACCATGTGGAATTCCCGGACGGCAAGAAGATCATCCTGCTGTCGGAAGGCCGTCTGGTGAACCTGGGCAACGCCACGGGCCACCCCTCCTTCGTGATGAGCGCCAGCTTCACCAACCAGACGCTGGCCCAGATCGAACTGTGGACCAACGCCAAATCCTACGAGAACCAGGTCTACGTCCTGCCGAAACACCTGGATGAAAAGGTCGCCACGCTCCACCTGGCCAAGCTGGGCGCCAAGCTGACGACCCTGTCGAAGGAACAGGCCGACTACATCTCGGTCCCGACCAGCGGCCCGTTCAAGCCGGACCACTACCGCTACTAGGCCGAGGCGGATCAGAACATCGAAGGGGGTCGGCATCTTCCGGATGCCGACCCTTTTTTTGGCGCGCTCGATCATGGCGCACTGCGGCGTCGCCGCACTGGCCTCGCCCCGCGACCGCGCCTAGATTGCCGCCATGGGCGACATCATCAACATCCTCATTCTCGTTGCGATCCTGGCGGTGACCGTCACCCTGGGGTTCGGCATCTATTCCCTGCACAGGGGCGGCGACCAGGATCGGTCGCGCTCCAACAAGCTGATGCGGCTGAGGGTCGGGCTTCAGGCCGTGGCGATCGTGCTGCTGTGCGTCGGCATGTGGTGGAAGTCCACGCATGCCGGTTAGCGGCTTGGGGAGCTGAGCCTGTGGTGGTCCTGAACCGCATCTATACGAAGACCGGCGACGGCGGTCAGACGCGGCTGGCGTCGGGGGCGACGGTGTCCAAGAGCGACCGCCGGGTCGAGGCCTACGGGGCCGTGGATGAGCTGAACAGCGTCCTGGGCGTCGCCCGGCTGCATTCCGGCCAGAACGACCGCATCGACGCCATGCTCGGCCGCATCCAGAACGAACTGTTCGACCTCGGCGCCGACCTCGCCACCCCGCTGGATCCGCCGCCGAAATGGGAGGCCCTGCGCATCATCGACAGCCAGGTCGAACGGCTCGAGACCGAGATCGACTGGATGAACGAGAGCCTGAAGGAACTGGACAGCTTCATCCTGCCGGGCGGCTCTCCCCTGTCGGCGCATCTGCATCTGGCCCGCACCGTCGCCCGTCGGGCCGAGCGCGAGGCCGTGCGGCTGATCGAAGCGGGCGAGGCGGTGACGCCGGAGGCGATCCGCTACCTCAACCGGTTGTCGGACCACCTGTTCGTCGCCGCCCGCCGGGCCAACGCCAACGGCGCCGACGACGTCAAATGGAAGCCGGGCGCGACGCGCTAGAGCGAAATCGGTCTTGGAGGACGCAGTCCGCCCAGGCTCAGATTTTGCGCCGCCATGATGTTATTGCGCCGCCAGGGCTATGCGCTGGCGTTCTGCGTCGGCGTCACGGGCCCGCTGCCGGGCGGCCAGGGAGTCCTCGATGGCCACCAGTTCGCGGTTCTTCTCCGCCGAGGCCGCGGCGCGTTCGCCGGGGTTGGGCCGGCCGGTGATCTCGGCGATGGAGATCGGCCGGCCGCATTCCTTGCCCTCGGGGTCCCACCACCCGCCGCCCGCCTCGCAGCGATCGCCCGGGGCCACGACCAGCCGCTCATAGGCGAACATCCCGGCCATGAGCACGGCGAAGATCGACAGGAACAGGACGCTGAGCCGTTTCATGGTCAGGAGGCGATGCATGGAAGCGTTCCGAGGCTGGGCGAGACGGACGATCCGGTCCGTTGACGCGGCGTTACGTTGACAGGCCGGGTGAGGCGTACCATTCCCTCACCCAACATTCCGGCGCTTTCGTGGATAGCACAATGAAGGTTCTCGTCCCCGTCAAACGGGTGATCGACTACAACGTCAAGGCTCGCGTCAAGGCGGACCAGACCGGCGTTGATCTCGCCAACGTCAAGATGAGCATGAATCCCTTCGACGAGATCGCCGTCGAAGAGGCCGTGCGCATGAAGGAGGGCAAGGAGCACCACGCCGCCGGCACGGCGACCGAGATCGTGGTCGTCTCCATCGGCGTGACCCAGGCCCAGGAGACCATCCGCACCGCCCTGGCCATGGGCGCGGACCGCGGCCTGCTGATCCAGTCCGACGCCGACCTCGAGCCCCTCGCCGTCGCAAAGCTGCTCAAGGCCGTGGTCGATGAGGAGAAGCCGGACCTGGTTCTGCTCGGCAAACAGTCTATCGACGGCGACAACAACGCCGTCGGCCAGATGCTGGCGGCCCTGCTCGACTGGCCCCAGGCCACCTTCGCCGGCAAGATCATCATCGGCGGCGGCAAGGCGACCGTGACCCGCGAGGTCGACGGCGGCCTGCAGACCCTGGCCGCTTCCCTGCCGGCCGTGGTCTCGGTGGACCTGCGCCTCAACACCCCGCGCTACGCCTCCCTGCCCAACATCATGAAGGCCAAGAAGAAGGAGATCGCGGTCAAGGCGGTCGCCGACTACGGCGTCGACACGGCGCCGCGCCTGACGGTCAAGAAGGTCACGGCCCCGCCGACACGCTCCGCCGGGATCAAGGTGGCGGACGCCGCCGAACTGGTTGCGAAACTCAAGACCGCGGGGGTCCTGTAATGGCCGTTCTCGTTATCGCCGACCGCGACGGCGACGCCGTCCGCGACACCACCCACAAGACCGTCACCGCCGCCCTGAAGCTGTCGGGCGACGTCGACATCCTGGTCATCGGCCAGGGTTCGAAGGCCGCGGCCGACGCCGCCGCGAAGATCGCCGGCGTACGCAAGGTCCTGCTCGCCGAAAGCGCCGGTCTGGGTCACCAGCTGGCCGAAGCCGTCGAGGCGACCGTCGTCGGCCTCGCCGGCGGCTATGACGCCATCCTCTCGCCGGCCACCACCGACGGCAAGAATTTCATGCCGCGCATCGCCGCGAAGCTGGATGTCGCCCCGATCTCGGACATCATCGAGGTCGTGTCGAACGACACCTTCGTGCGCCCGATCTACGCCGGCAACGCGCTGGAGACGGTGCAGTCGTCCGACGCCAAGAAGGTCATCACCGTGCGTCCGACCAGCTTCGACGCCGCGGCCGAAGGCGGCTCGGCCAAGGTCGAGACCGTCGCGGGCGCCGACGCCGGCAAATCGGCCTTCGTCAGCGAGGAGATGGTCAAGTCGGACCGTCCGGAACTGGGCGCGGCGAAGATCGTCGTCTCCGGCGGCCGGGCCCTCGGTTCGGCGGAAGAGTTCCACGCCGTCATGGACCCGCTGGCCGACCGCCTCGGCGCCGCCGTGGGCGCCTCGCGCGCCGCCGTCGACGCCGGCTACGCCCCCAACGACTATCAGGTCGGCCAGACCGGCAAGGTTGTCGCCCCGGCCCTCTACATCGCCATCGGCATCTCGGGCGCCATCCAGCACCTCGCCGGGATGAAGGACTCCAAGATCATCGTCGCCATCAACAAGGACGCCGACGCCCCGATCTTCCAGGTCGCCGACTACGGCATCGTCGGCGACTACAAGACGGTCGTGCCGGAGCTGATGAAGGCGCTGGGGTAGAGTCCAGCCGGCGACAAATCCGTTGTCATCCCGGACGCCTCAAGGCGGCGATCCGGGGCGCCAGAGGACACTCACCTGATCCTCCCGGAAGCGGCTTCAGCCGCTGTCCGGGAGACACGTCAGGGCAAGTGCGACTGTCGCCCAGGCTGGACGAGCCGCGGGTTCGCCCTATTTCTGGTCCCGGATAAGAATCGGGGCCTGCCAGGCATGGATATGCATGAGTTCTTGCATCGCCGCGTTCCGTGGCGAGTGGCACGTCTCTACTATCGTGCGTGCGCTCATTTGCGCCGTCTGGGCCGCCTTCTTCGGTACCGGCGAATGCCACGGGGCGGCTGGGGCAAGGGCTGGCGGGTGCTGGTCTTCCGCTACGCACACAAGCCCCGGCGGCAGCTCCATGTTCTGGCGCCCGTCGACGGGGACGAATTCGACTGGGAAGTCTTGCGGCTTCATGTCCGGGGCGAGCCCTGGCCCCGGCATACGCACGAGGCCGGACAGCAGACGGGCGTGATGGGCCGGGCCGGTCACCACACCTGTGTGGTCACGGAAGAGTTCGGCGCCCAGCGACTCTCGATGGGAAAGCTTGTACCCGGCGAATTCGGCGGCGGGGTCGACGTGGGGTTCGTTCTCATCGATGTCCGGGACGCAGCCATATGAGACGACCGTGGCCAATCTCGCCGTTCGCCTGACCCCCGGCGCCGCCGCCGACCGCATCGACGGTTGGGACGTCGACGTCGAGGGCCGCCCTGTCCTCAAGGTCCGCGTGCGCGCCCGGCCCATCGAGGGCGAGGCCAATGAGGCCCTGATCAAGCTGATCGCCAAAACTCTCTGCGTGCCGAAATCCGCGGTGGCGATTCAGCGCGGCGGCCAGTCGCGGACCAAGATCCTGGTCGTCGCGGGCCTGTCCGAAGACGAAGCGAAGGCGCGCCTTACCGGTTTGTAATGTTTCCGGCTTTGACGGATCACCCCGGAGGCTTTTGTAATCCGCCCCGACCTGCGCCCCACCCTTCACGACGGGCGCTTCCGGGGAGCGTCCGATGAGATTCCACGCCTTGCGGGGCGCCAGCCTCGCCACCCTCGCCTGCGTGCTGGCGGGTTCACTGGCCCTGTCGGCCTGCGCCACGACCGGCGACGGCGACGAGACCCCCGCGGCCGACGGCTCGTCCGACGCCGAGGCCCGCGAGCCCCTGGCCCGCGGGCTGGACGTCGCGGACGTTCCCGACCCCTTCCCCTCGACCTATCGCGGCCTGCCGCGCGAGAACATGGCCATCGTCGGCGGTACGGTCTTCACCGGCGCCGGCCAGAAGATCGAGAACGGCGTGGTCATCGTCACCGACGGCAAGGTGGCCGCGGTCGGCGACGCCTCCACCCCCGTGCCCGCCGGCTATCGCGTCGTCGACGCCCGCGGCCGGTTCGTGACCCCGGGCATCATCGACGTCCACTCGCACCTCGGCGTCTATCCCTCGCCCGGCGTCTCGGGGATGAGCGACGGCAATGAGGCGACCAACCCCAACACCGCCCAGGTCTGGGCCGAGCATTCGCTCTGGCCCCAGGACCCCGGCTTCAACGCCGCCCGCGCCGGCGGCGTGACGACCCTCCAGATCCTGCCCGGCTCGGCCAATCTGTTCGGCGGCCGCGGCGTCACCGTGCGCAACGTGCCGTCGGTGACCATGCAGGGCATGAAGATGCCCGGCGCCCCCTACGGCCTGAAGATGGCCTGCGGCGAGAACCCCTCGCGCGTCTACGGCGGCCGCAACACCTCGCCGGCCACCGGCATGGGCAATGTCGCCGGCTATCGCGCGGCCTTCATCGCCGCCCGTGAATACAAGGCCAAATGGGACAAGTGGCGCGAGGACGGCGAGGGCTCGCCCCCGACCCGCAACCTGCAGCTCGAGACCCTGGTCGGGGTGCTGGACGGCTCGGTGCTGGTCCAGAATCACTGCTACCGCGCCGACGAGATGGCGGTGATGATCGATATCGCCAAGGAGTTCGGCTACCGCATCACCGCCTTCCACCACGCCATCGAGGCCTACAAGGTCGCGCCCCTGCTGGCCCGCGAGGGCATCTGCGCCGACATGTGGACCGGCTGGTGGGGCTTCAAGATGGAGGCGCTCGACGGGGTCGAGGCCAACGCCGCCCTGGTCGATGCGCCCCAAGGCTCCTGCGCCGTCATCCACTCCGACGACGCCGAACTGACCCAGCGGCTGAACCAGGAGGCCGCGGCCGCCCTCGCCGCCGGCCGCCGCATCGGCATGAACATCTCCGAGGAGCGGGCGATCAGCTGGATCACCCTCAACCCCGCCCGTTCGCTCGGCATCGCCGACCAGACCGGTTCGCTCGAGGCCGGCAAGCGCGCCGATGTGGTGATCTGGAGCGCCAATCCGTTCAGCGTCTACGCCCGCGCCGACCAGGTCTTCATCGACGGCGCCCTGACCTTCGACCGGATGAACCCGGCCTATCAGCCCCTGTCCGACTATGAACTGGGCCAGCCCGGCTTCGGCCTGCCGGCCGCCAACGTCCTGCAGGGAGCCCGCTGATGCGCCTCAAGAGCCTCATCCTCGGCGCCGTCTGCCTGGCCGCCGTCGCCACCCCCGCCCTCGCCCAGACCCTGACCGCCATCACCGGCGGCCGGGTGCTGACCGGAACCTCGGTGATCGAGAACGGCACCGTGGTCATCCAGAACGGCCGGGTCGTCTCGGTCGGGACCGGCGCAGCCCCCGCCGGCGCCCGCGTCATCGACGCCCGCGGCAAGGTCGTCACCCCCGGCCTGGTCGCGGTCGACAGCGGCCTCGGCGGTTCGGAGATCTCCTCCGTCGCCGGCTCGGACGACCTGTCCAACGGGGCCAACTCCATCAGCGCCTCGTTCGATGTCAGCTACGGCCTCGATCCCTGGTCCTTCACCCTGCCGGTGGCCCGTCTCGGCGGCATCACCCGCGCCATCGTCGTGCCCAGCCATGCGGGCGGCGGCGGCGGCGGTCATCGCCATGACGACAGCGATTTCGCCGGCGTCGGCGACGGCGGTCTGCAATCGCCCGGCCTGTTCGCCGGTCAGGCGGCCATCATCCATCTGGCCGCCGGGACCGACATCCTGGTCAAGCCGCGCGTGGCCATGGTCGCTCCGTTCGGCGAGGCCGGGGCCGGCATCGCCGGCGGCGCCCGCGGGGCCCAGTTCACCCAGTTCAAGGAAACCCTGGCCGAGGTCCGCCTCTACGCCCGCAACCGCGGCGCCTATGACCGGGCGGGCCTGCGCGACCTCAGCCTGTCGCGGGCCGATCTCGAGGCCCTGATCCCCGTCGCCAACGGGACCATGCCCCTGATCGTCACCGTGCGCCGCGCCGCCGACATCCAGCAGGTGCTGCGCCTCGCCCGCGAGGAAGGCGTCCGGATCATCCTCGACGGCGCCGAGGAAGGCTGGCTGGTCGCCGACCAGATCGCGGCGGCTGATGTCCCCGTCCTGCTGAACCCCATCTCCAACCTGCCGGGCAATCTCGAGACCCGGGCGGTCCGGATGCAGAACGCCGCGGCGCTCGACGCCGCGGGGGTGATCATCGCCATCAAGGGCAATGACGGCTCCCACCGGGTGCGCGAGACCCGCTACAACGCCGGCAACGCCGTCTCTCACGGCCTGTCCTATGAGTCGGCGATCGAGGCGATCACGGTCAATCCGGCCCGCATCTTCGGCATGGCCGGCCAGTTCGGCGAACTGCGCGCCGGCGCGGCGGCCGACGTCGTGGTCTGGTCCGGCGACCCGCTGGAGCCGCTCAGCAACGCCGAGACCATCTTCATCGGCGGCGCCGAACAGGCCCCGACCAGCCGCCAGTTCCTGCTCCGCGACCGCTACCGCGACGGCGGCGAAGGGGCGATGCCGCCGGCTTACAGCCGGTAGGGTGTCGGGTATGGGGTGCGGGGTGTAGGGAAAGGCGGTCAGGTTTTACGGACAACATGCTCGGGGTATGAGCGGGCTGTCTTCCTAACCCCCACACCCCACACCCCACCCTGCCCATGACCGCGTCCGCCCTTCCCCGCCTCTTCATCGACGCCGACGCCTGTCCGGTGAAGGACGAGGTCTATCGCGTCGCGGCCCGCTACGGCCTGCATGTGTTCGTGGTCTCCAACAGCTGGATCAACACCCCGCGCGAAAAGTGGATCGAACAGGTCGTGGTCGACGCCGGCCCCGATATCGCTGACGACTGGATCGCCGAGCGGGCGGGACCGGGCGACATCGTCATCACCGCCGACATCCCCCTGGCCGACCGCTGCCTCAAGGCCGGCGCCCAGGCGCTGAAGGCCAATGGCCAGCCCTTCACCCCGGACTCGATCGGCTCGGCCCTGGCCGGACGGATGGTCGGCGAGCATCTGCGCTCGATGGGGGTGGCCACCTCGGGCCCGCCGCCGTTCGGGCCGAAGGATCGCTCGGCCTTCCTGCAGGCGCTGGACCAGGCCGTGGTGCGGGCGAAACGTGTGGTCCGGTGACCGTCATCCCCGAAAGCGAGCTGGAGTTCCGCTTCTTCCGCGCCGGCGGGCCGGGCGGGCAGAACGTCAACAAGGTCTCGACCGCGGTGCAGATGCGTTTCGACGCCCGCAACTCGCCGTCGCTGACGGAGCCGGTTCGGGCGCGGCTGATGAAGCTGGCGGGCAGCCGGCTGACGCTGGACGGGGTCATCCTGATCACCGCCGTCCGCTATCGCACCCAGGAGCGCAACCGCGCCGACGCCATCGAACGGCTGCAGGGTCTGGTCGACAAGGCCTCGATCGCCCCGGTCTATCGCGTGCCGACGAAGCCGACGCGCGCCTCGAAGGAGCGGCGGCTGGAAGGCAAGGCCAAACGCTCGACGATCAAGAGCGGGCGCGCGCGGCCCGGGGGCGACGACTGACGGCCTATTCCGCCGGGCGGAACAGCAGGGCGGCGACCTTGTCGGCCTCATTGAAGCCGATCACCCACTGGGTCGCGGCGTTGGCGAAGATCACGGCGAACAGGTCCGCGCCATTCTGATTGCCGACGAAGTCGACCGCCTGCACCGGACCGAAGCCCGCGATCAGGGGCTGGATCGCGGCCTCCTGCTCACGCACCCGGGCGGCCAAATCGTCGCTCATCAACGAATAGTCGATCGTGCCCGCCTGGGCCCCGGCGATGATCTCGCGCAGCACGTCTTCGGCCCGGGGATTGGCGGGCGTCGGAGCCGCCGCAAGAACCGGGGCGGCGCGCGCGGCTGTGGCGGGGGCGTCGAAACTGTTGGGCATCGATGCGGCGGCGACCTGGGCCTGGGCCGCGGCGGGAAGGAGCAGGAGGGCGGCGGCGATCAAAAGCGGCTTCATGGGGTCGTCTCCAATACTGGGATCAGACGATGGCGGGCCAAAGCGACAGAACAAGGGCGGCCGCGGCCGCCGACATTGCAAGCGTGACACAGACAATTACCCAGGCCGGCGTGTGCGCCTCGCGGATGACGACGGTCTGCGGCTGCGGCGGGTTCTGCGCCAGCCGGGCCAGCGCCTTCAGGGTGGCGCGAATTTCCTCGATGGCGTCACGGACCTGGGCCTGCGGCCCCAGTTCGCGGCGGATCCAGCGCTCGACCACCGGACTGGCCGCGGCCCAGAGGTCGTGATCCGGGTTCAAACGCCGCGCCACGCCCTCGACCGAGACCATGGTCTTCTGCAGCAGGATCAGTTCGGGGCGCAGGTGCATGTCGAACAGGTCGGTGATCTCGAACAGCTGGCCCAGCAGCCGGCCCATGGACACCTGGGACGCCGCCTTGCCGATGACCGGCTCGCCGACCGCGCGCAGGGCCTGGGCGAAGGCCTCGACCGAATGTTCGGGCGGCACATAGCCGGCCTCGAAATGCACGCGGCTGATGCGGTCGTAGTCGCGGCTCAGGAAACCCCAGAGGATCTCGGCCAGATAGCGCCGCTCGGCCGGGCCCAGCCGCCCGACGATGCCGAAGTCGATCGCCGTCAGCTCCGCCGGCGCATGGCAGAACAGGTTCCCCTCATGCAGGTCGGCGTGGAAGGTCCCGTGGTCCAGCGCCTGGGTCAGGAAGGCGCGGACGACGTTGTCGGCCAGGGCGTTCCTGTCCAGCCCCGGCTGGTCGGCGGCCGCCGGATCGGTCATGGCCATGCCGGGCGCCCATTCGAGCGTCAGCACCCGCTTGCCGACCCCGTCCCAGATCACCGCCGGCGCGGTCATATGGCCGCCGGCCGCGGCGTCCCTGTCCATGATGTCCTTGAGTTCGGAGGCGGCGGCGGCCTCGAGCCGCATATCCAGCTCCAGCCGCAGGGTGCGGGCCACCGTCTCGACGAAGGCCAGCGGTTCCAGCCGCCGGGCCACAGGCACGAAACGCACGGCCAGCCGCGCGGCCAGCCGCATCGAATCCAGTCCCTGGGCCACGCGGCGTTCGACGCCGGGACGCAGCACCTTGACCGCCACCTTGCGGCCGTCGGCCAGCCAGGCCGGATGGGCCTGGGCCAGCGAGGCCGCCGCGACCGGCGGGCCGAAATCGGTGAACAGGGCTTCGACCGGCCGGCCCAGCGACCGCTCGACCTCCCGCCGGGCCTCCTCGACGGAAAAGGGCTCCAGGGCGTCTTTCAGGCGTCCGAGGTCGCGCGCGAACTCGATGCCGAAGATGTCGGCGCGGGTGGCCAGCACCTGACCCAGCTTGATCGCCACCGGCCCCAGATGCTCGAACGCCTTGCCCAGCCGCTGGCCGGGGCGGCCGTCGCGGCCTTCCTTGCCGGCGAAGGCGTGCAGCAGATGCGCCAGCCAGCGGATCCAGACCGGCAGCAGGGGGGTGATCTCCCGCGGCGCGAGGGCGTCGTGGCGCACCAGCACCCAGCCCCAGCCCAGCAGGCGCAGGGTCGCCTCGACCGGGCGCCGTACGGGCTCGGCCAGCGGCGGCGGGGGCGCGGTCTTGTAGTCGGCGGGACTGGTCAGATCGCCCACCCGTGATGGATGGCGGCGACCCCGCCCGACAGATTGGTCACGGTCACGCGGCTGAAGCCGGCGTCCTCGATCATGCCCTTGAAGGTCGTCTGGTCGGGGAAGCGGCGAATGCTCTCGACCAGATACTGGTAGCTGTCCCGGTCGCCCGCGACCCAGCCGCCGATGCGCGGAATGGCGTGGAAGGACCAGGCGTCGTAGGCCTTGCGGATCGCCGAGGCGGTGGGCCGCGAAAACTCCAGACACAGGAACCGCCCGCCGGGCTTCAGAACGCGCCGAGCCTCGCGCAGGGCCTGCGGAATGTCGGCCACATTGCGGATACCGAAACTGATCGAATAGGCGTCGACCGAGGCGTCCGGCAGCGGCAGGGCCATGGCGTCGCCGACCGACCACGACATCTCCGGCTCGCCGCCCTTGTGCACGCCGGCCATGATCATCTCGGCGTTGTAGTCCAGCACGATGACCGAGGCGTCGTCTCCGCCCCGCCGCTCCTGCGCCGCCCGCGCCATCTTCGCATAGCGCCGCGCCATGTCGCCGGTGCCGCCGGCGACGTCCAGAATGGTCTCGCCCGGCCGCGGGTTCAGCTTCGCCGCCGCCGCATCCTTCCAGAGCCGGTGCACGCCCCCGCTCATCAGGTCGTTCATCAGGTCGTAGCTGGAGGCCACGCTGTCGAACACGCCACGCACCAGTTGCACCTTCTCCGTCGCATCGACATCGCGAAAGCCGAAGGAGGAGGTCTTGCCGGTCGAGGCGGAGGCGTGGGTCATGGGCGCGGTCTAGCGCGTCGCCGTCCCGCCGTCACCGGGCCGCGTGGTCGCGGTCGCGGGCGCCGTCAGTGAACCCCTGTCCGGGGACGCGGCACGCCGAGGTCCTTCATCAGGCTGCGGATCGCGCCGTAGCAACCGCAGGCGGCGGCCTCCAGCGCCTTGCGGTCGGTGACCTCGACCCATCCGCGGCCGCGGCGGATCAGCCCCTTGTCGACCAGCAGGGTTCCCACTTCCGACACCGTGGCGCGGCGCACGCCCAGCATTCCGGCGATATCGGCCTGGGTCAGGTCGAACCGGTCGCTCTCGGCGCGATCGTGGATGGTCAGCAGCCAGCGCGCCAGCCGTTCGTCCAGCCGGTGCTGGGCGTTGCAGGCCGCGGTCTGCTGGACCTGGGCGAACAGGCTCTCGGTGAATTTGGCCAACGCCGTCCGCATCGCCTCGCTCTCGTGCAGGGCGTCGGCGAAGACGTCCGAGGGACAGCAGGCCGACACGCCCTCGACCTGGGCGATGGCCCGGCTGGCGGCGCGGGCGTTCATCGGCCCGCAGGTGACGCCGACCAGACCCTCGCGGCCGATGGCGGCGGTCTCGATCATCCGGTCGTCGTCCAGAATGGTCATCAGCGACACCACCCCGCTCATCGGGAACCAGACCTCCTCGACCGCCTCGCCGGCGTCGTACAGCATCTGGCCCTGCTCGAAGGGCCGCTCATGCAGATGGGGTTCGATCCTCCGCCGGTCGGCGGGAGCAAGGGCGGCGATCCACATATTGTCCAAGGTCGACTCCCGGCGTGAATGGTGACGCTGGGTAACGCCAAAGCTTGACCGCGCGTTCCGTACAGCTTGTGGACCCCCGGCGGGCGCGATACGGCGGAGGGAACAGGAGGACGCCATGGCCGACCGGATTGACGTTACGGAAGCTCTGAAGGACCTGCCGCTGTGGGGCGCCCACGGCGGCGACCGGCCCGCCATCGTGCGCAATCTGGCCTTCGCCGACTTCAACGCCGCCTTCGGCTTCATGACCCGCGTCGCCCTTCTGGCCGACAAGGTCGATCATCACCCCGAGTGGTCGAACGTCTACAATCGGGTCGAGGTCCTGTTGACCACCCACGACGCCGGCGGCGTGACCGACAGGGATATCCGGATGGCCCGCTTCATCGACGAGGCGGCCGGCGCGATGGGAGCGAAATGATGACGGGCAAGGCGGGACGGGTCGCGGGCAAACAGGCCCTGATCACCGGCGCGGCCGGCGGTCTGGGCGAGGCCATGGCCTGGATGCTGGCGCGCGAGGGGGCGAAGGTCGCGGTCACCGACGTCAATCTGGCGGGCGTCCAGGCCCTCGCCGACGCGATCAACGCCGAGCTGCCCGGCTCCGCCTTCGCCTTCCGGCACGACGTCGCGAGGGAAGACCAGTGGGTCTCGGTCATCGACGGCGCCGTCCAGGCGATGGGCGGCCTGTCCATCCTCGTCAACAACGCCGGCGTCGGCGACGTCCTGGCCTTCGTCGAGCAGGATACGGTCGCGTGCTGGCAGCGTCAGTTCGAGATCAACCTGCTGTCGATCATGCTGGGCTGCAAACACGCCATGCCCCACCTGCGCGCCTCTGCGCCCGCCTCGATCATCAACATCTCCTCGATCGCCGGTCTCGCCGCCGCCCCGGGCATGGGCGCCTACAACGCCACCAAGGCGGGCGTCTGGATGTATTCCAAGACCGTCGCCCTCGAGGCGGCCAAGATGGACTGGAACGTCCGCTGCAACTCGGTCCATCCGGTCTTCATCAAGACCCCGATCCTCGACCCGTTCATCGCCATGGCCGGCGGCGACGAGGCCAAGGCCCACGAACGCCTCAGCCGCGGCATCCCGCTCAAGCGGATCGGCGAGCCTGACGACGTGGCGTACTGCGTCCTCTACCTCGCCTCGGACGAATCCAAATTCGTCACCGGCGCCGAGTTCAAGATCGACGGGGGAATGACGGCGCAGTGAGCGAGTGGCTAGTGGCTAGTGGCTAGTGATTGCCGCTTCTCTGGCGGCGGAAGGGCGGCGCGGTCCGCGCCGTCGCACCAGCGCCGGCCAGCCACTAACCACTAGCCACTGACCACTTCTTCTCAGTCCAGGTCCGCCGGCAGGATCTGGCTCGACAGCAGCCGTTCCATCCCCTCCCACCGGTCCGGCCCCTGCCGTTCGACCCAGGCCTGCACCACGTCGCGGCCGAGGCCGTAGTTGATGATGTAGCTGCGGTAGGTGTCGATGAAACGGAGCCGCTGGGTCGCCTTGGCCTCGTCGGCGAGGGTGTATTTCATCAGCCGCCGGATCGCCTCGGCCCGCTCGATCCGCCCCGCCAGCCAGTCGTCGGCGATCGTGTACTCCGCCCGCGCCAGACGCCGCTGCAGCGCGCCCAGCTGCGCCTTCTTCGCCGCCGTCGCCGGATCGAGGCCGGCGAGCGGGAACAGCACGTCACGCTCGAAGCGCGTGCCCTCCTCGCCCGGGAAGGCCAGGTCGATGCCGTAGTTGGCGCTGCCCTCGGCCACGAAGGACATGGGCGAGAACAGCGGATAGACGCTCATCTCGACCCAGCCGCGCTCGCGCACGAAGGTCTGTTCCAGCAGGGCGTTGTAGACGTGGTGGCCCGGATAGGCCTCGTGGCAGCCCAGATCGATGGCGCGCTCGGTATAGATCGGGAAGTCGGCGTTGATCTCGATCCGGCTGGCCGCGCCGCCGAGATAGTAGTTGTAGCCCGACCACGGCTTGTCGCCGACGAAGCTCAGCGTGAACCGTTCGTTGGCCGGCAGGGCGATGTGGCGCACCGTGCGGGCCCGGCATTCGGCGATGGCGGCGTCCATCACGGCCTGCAGCCGGTCCCGGGGGATCACATAGTGCGACTTGAAGGCCGTGACCCGCTCGGTCAGCGTGCCCTCGCCCGGCAGCAGGGCGTCGATCTCGGCCAGGACGGGGTCGAAGCTCTCCAGCGGCCGGAGCTCGGGCCGGATGCCGAACAGGGCCTCGGCCTCGTCGGCGAAGCCCATCTTTTCGCCCGACAGCATCCGCAGGCGGGCCGAGGCCGCCGAGACATGGGCCAGCAGATAGGCCTTGCGCTGGGCCACGGCCGGTTCCGCCCCGCGGGTCGAGACCGCGTTCAGTCGTTCGGTCAGGCCGGCGGCCCCCTGGATCAGCTGCGGCACGGTGCGCGGACTGGCCTTGGCCGCCTCCTGCCATTCGGCCGGGCCATAGTAGGCGTCGACATAGCCGGGCTCGCGCTCGCCGATCTCGAGGATCAGGGCGACATAGTCGCGTGCGATCGCGTCCAGACTGTCGCCCGAGGGATCGGCGACGGGCGCCGGCTGGGTGGCGCAGGCCCCCAGAAACATCAGCAGGGCAAGCAGAAAGGCGCGCATCGGGACCTCCATCTTCGAAGCGAAGCGCACGCTAGATCACGATACGCCGGCCCGAACCTTACAAATCGTCCAGAATGGCCCGGGGTTCACCGGAGCGTTCAGCGCCGGCGCATTCGGGATTGAGGGCGGGCCGCTCCTGCTGTAAGGCCCTTCGTCCGGCGTTTCGCCGTCAGACGCACCCGTAGCTCAGCTGGATAGAGTACTGCCCTCCGAAGGCAGGGGTCACAGGTTCGAATCCTGTCGGGTGCGCCATCTTCCTTCCCACGACCGGAGCCGCGCGTGACCGACGCCCTTCCGACCGCGCCAGCCGGCCAGCCCGTCGGGCGCGTCATCGCCATGCCGGCGGACACCAATCCCGAGGGCGACATCTTCGGCGGCTGGCTGCTGGCCCATATGGATCTCGCCGGCGCGACGCCGGCCTTCGAACTGGCCCAGGGCCGCTGCGTCACCATCGCGCTCGACGGCATGGTCTTCCATCAGCCCGTCTCGGTCGGCGACGAGGTCTCGATCTACGCCCGCGTGCTCAAGACCGGCCGGACCTCGGTCCGCGTCCATGTCGAGGCCTGGAAACGGCCCCGAAACCACGCCCAGGCCGCCTCTGTGCGGGTGACCGAGGGAGTCTTCACCTATGTGGCCATCGATCAGGACCGCAAGCCGAGGCTGCTGCCCGAGGCCGCCGCATAACCCAGTGCGACAGTGGGAAATCTTGACCTTTGGCCTCCGCGCCCCTACCTCGCGGGCATGGCCGTCCGTCGCATCCTCACCATCGACAACGCCGCCGACCTGGCGGTGCTGAAGCAGATCTCCGCCCCCGTCGAAGGGCCGGTGACCGATGAGCTGCGCCGTCTGATGGATGACATGCTCGACACCATGTACGACGCGCCCGGCATCGGCCTGGCCGCGGTCCAGATCGGCGACACGCGCCGGGTCATCGTCATGGACCTGAACGATCGCGACGGCGTCGCCGACGATCAGGACCCCGCCGAACTGTCGGACGAGGACCGGGCCAAATGGGAGCGCGCGCGCCGCAACCCGCGCTATTACGTCAACCCCGAGATCGTCTGGGCCTCCGACGAGCTGTTCACCTATGAGGAGGGCTGCCTGTCGGTCCCCGAATATTACGACAGCGTCGAACGCCCCGCCCGGGTCCGCCTGCGCTACATCAACTATGCCGGCGAGACGGTCGAGGAAGAGGCCGAGGGCCTCTACGCCGTCTGCATCCAGCACGAGATGGACCACCTCGAAGGCGTCCTGTTCATCGACCACCTGTCCCGGCTGAAGCGCGAGCGCGCCGTGGCCAAGGTCAAGAAGAACGCAAGGCTGGCCGCCTGATGGCCCGGATCGCCACACGCCTGAAGCGCGGCCGCGACCGGATCATCGACCCCCAGGGCCGTCGGCGCCTGACCCGCAATGAAAAGGTCGGCATCGGCAGCCTCGCGGTCCTGCTCGGCGTCGCCGCGGCCGGCGTGATCGCGGGCGTGCTCATCGACCGCCTGCTCGATTTCGACGACGTCCTCGACGCCGGCGGCGAATGGGACGAGGGCGGCGGGGTGCATACCCGCTGGGAGTAGACCCCAAGGCCTGCGTCAGGCGGCAGCGGCCACGCGGGTGTGTTCGTTGAACCATTCCAAGGTCCGCGCCCAGGCCTGGGCCGCCGTGACCGGATTGTACCGTTCGGGCGTGGCGTCATTGAAGAAACCGTGGACGGAGTCGGGCCACAGGTGGCCCTCGTGGCGGACATTGTGGCGAGCCAGTTCGGCCACCTGCGCCGGATAGTCGGCGGCCAGCCGGGAATCGAGCGCCCCGTGATGGATCAGGATGGCGGCGCGAATATTCGCCACCGCGTCAGGCGGCGTGGCGGCTCCGTAGAAGGGCGCCGCCGCGGCCAGTTCCGGGCCCAGAATGCCGGCCAGCGCATTGGCCTGCGCCCCGCCGAAACAGAAGCCGGTCGCCGCGATCCTGCCGTTGCAGTCCGGTCGCGCCTTCAGCCAGCGGGCGGCCGCGACCAGATCCTGGGTCATCTTCGCGCGGTCCAGCGAGGCGAACAGCTGCCCGCCCCGGTAGTCGTCGCCGGGATAGCCGCCGACTGACGTCAGGGTGTCCGGGGCGAAGGCCATGAAGTTCGCGAGGGCGAAGCGACGCGCCACATCCTCGGTATGGGGATTGAGCCCCCGGTTTTCGTGAATGACGATGACGCCCGGCAGCCGGGCGGGCGTGGCGCTGCGCGAGTCCGCGCTGAAGGGGCGAACCAGATAGCCCCGGATGAAGCCGTGGCCGTCCGGCGAGGGCACGGTGACATAGGAGGCCCGTATCCGTTCGTCGTCCTTCTGCACCTGCTGGCCCAGGGCGTAGTTCGGCATCAGGGCCTCGACGATCGCGGTCGCGGTCAGCCCGCCCACGGCATAGCGACCGACCCCGCGCATGAAGGCGCGGCGCCCGATCTCGCCATGGATGAAGCGCGTGTAGAGGTCGATCGCCGGCGCCGGGATCTTCCTGTGATCGTCCGTCATGGCCGGCGCCCCTGTTCCACAGCCCCTCGCGACCGGGGTCCGGGCAATGTGCACCATGGTTCAGCGGACGACCACTGCGGCAAAACGGATGCGCGCCCCGTCGACTCTTCGGGCGTCCTCAGCGGACAAGAACCAACGCGGACCTAGCCGGCGGCGGATACGATCAGGCGCGGCATGATCACGAACCGATAGGGTGTGCCCTCCACCGAATACTCAAAGGAGGGGGTGAGCTCGAGCCTGGACATCATCGACATTTCCTTTGCGGGTTGCCACGCATTGTCCTGGAACACCTGCATCGTCGCGGACGTGTAGAATTCGCCGTCCGGGTTCCGCTCTCCGGTGAGCAGGCTCACGCGCATGAGGCCGGGGATTTCGACCTGAACCCACCGTCCGAACTGGCTGGCGACCGTCGGGGCGGCGAGCAGGTCGTCGCCCGCGCTGAAATGCACCTGATAGACCAGGTCCGGAGGACCGGACGCCGCCGCCTCCGGGGCGCCGTCGGGGGCTCTCGTGCCGGCTTGCTCAGCCTGGCCGGGCACGCTGCTCTGGTAGGCGAGTACGCCGGCCGCGATCAGTACGCCGAAAATCATCATCGTTCTCCCGTTGATCAGGGTCATGACCGGGCCCAACGACAGGCCCGGCTGTGATCTCCGGTGATCGGGGACCGCCGGGTTTTCAACGCCGAATAAATTGTCCCGAACTTCTTGTGACGGAACCGGCGTTTCGCCCAGGACCAGACGGGCGAGTTCGCGACTGCTGGATGCGCCCGTCTTGCGACGGGCCGACCGCAGGTGTTCGTTGACGACGTTCGCTGAAAGCGACCGGATTCTGGCGATCGTCTTCGCCGTATGCCCCCGGGCGAGAAGCATCAGGATGTCTCGCTCACGGTCGGACAGGCGATCAAGCGAATGAATCATGGTGGCTGCCGTGGACCCTCGGGGGCCTCATCATTGAGCATCGAAGGGGGCCGCTCAATGAGACGCGCCGGTCGCAGGGCTCCGATTTTTTTGTGAGGCGAATCCGCGATTCCCATAAATCCCCCCTGTCCGCCCCGGGGCCGGCCCTTGAGGTCGATGCGCGGCCGCGCTCCGGCCCGCCCGACCGCGGATCGCCCCTCGCCTTGTCCCCGCCCCGCGCATAGGGCAAAGCGCCCGCATGCGCCTCGCCTTCATGGGTACCCCCGAATTCGCCGTGCCGTCGCTGGCCGAGCTCATCGCCTCGGGCCATGAGATCGTCGCCGTCTACTCGCAACCGCCGAAGCCGCGCGGCCGCGGCCAGAAGCTGACGCCGTCGCCGGTCCAGGCCTTCGCCGAGACCATGGGCCTGCCCGTCTTCACCCCCGCCTCGATGAAGTCGCCCGAGGCCATCGAAACCTTCAAAAGCCTCGACGTCGACGCCGCCTGCGTCGTCGCCTACGGCCAGATCCTCAAGGCCGAGGTGCTCGACGCCCCCCGCCTCGGCTGCTTCAACCTGCACGGCTCCCTGCTGCCCCGCTGGCGCGGCGCCGCCCCCATCCAGCGCGCCATCATGGCCGGCGACCGCCAGACCGGCGTCCAGATCATGCGCATGTCCGAGGGTCTCGACGAGGGCGCGATCCTGCTGTCGGAAATCCTCGACATCCGCCCCGACGACACCGCCGCCTCGCTCGGCGAACGCATGTCCCACATCGGCGCCGGCCTGTGGCCCCGGGCGCTGGCCGCCATCGAACGCGGCGGGGTCGAGGGCACGGAACAGGTCGGCGAGCCGACGTATGCGAAGAAGATCACCCCCGCCGAGGCCCGCATCGACTGGTCCCGCCCGGCGGCGGCGGTCGACGCCCACATCCGCGGCCTGTCGCCCTTCCCCGGCGCCTGGTTCGAGGTTCCTGGCGAGGACGGCCCGGTGCGGATCAAGGTGCTGATGTCGCGGGTCTCGACCGGCTCCGGCGCGGCGGGTCAGGTGCTGGACGACGCCCTGCGCATCGCCTGCGGCGAGGGCGCGGTCGAACTGCTCCGGGTCCAGCGCGCGGGCAAGGCGGCCCAGTCGGCCGAGGAAATGCTGCGCGGTTTCCCCCTGCCCGTCGGGACGATGCTCTCTCCCTCAAGCAGCGAGCCCCCGCGGGGCGCGCGATAGGGAAACAACCATGCCGCGCTACAGGCTGACCCTCGAATACGACGGCTCGGGCTACAACGGCTTCCAGGCCCAGACCGACCAGCCGACGGTGCAGGGCGCGGTCGAGACGGCCATCACCGCCTTCTGCGGCGAGACCGTGCGCCTCGCCGCCGCCGGCCGCACCGACACCGGGGTCCACGCCACCGGCCAGGTCATCAGCCTGGATCTGGACAAGGACTGGCCGGCGCAGACGGTGATGAACGCCCTCAACGCCCATCTGGTCGGCGAGCGGATTTCGGTGCTGGATTGCGTCGGCGTCGACGGCGACTGGCACGCCCGCTTCTCGGCGACGGGACGGCGCTATCTGTACCGCATCCTCAACCGCCCCGGGCCGCCCGCGCTCGACCACGGCCGGGTCTGGCACATGCGCAAACCGCTGGACGCCGACGCCATGCAGTCGGCGGCGCAGAGCCTCGTCGGCCTGCACGACTTCACCACCTTCCGCGATGTGAACTGCCAGTCGAAATCGCCGGAAAAGACGCTCGACGTCGCCCGCGTCTTCCGCGTCGGCGACGAGGTGCATCTGGTGTTCGAGGCGCGCAGCTTCCTGCACCGTCAGGTCCGGTCGATGACAGGGACCCTGACCGAGGTCGGGCTGGGACGCTGGAAGGTGGAGGATGTCGCCGAGGCCCTGGCCGCGCGGGACCGCGCCGCCTGCGGACCCGTGGCGCCGTCGCACGGCCTGTATCTGACCGGCGTGGTCTACTGAAACCGCAAAAAAGGGCCCGCCATCGCTGGCGGGCCCTCCTGAATCACGAGGCCAAGGCCTAGTTCTTGGCTTCTTCGGCGCCCGCGGCGACGGCGCTGCCGGCGGCGGAGACGTCGCGGCCGACGCCCGAGATGGTGTTGCAGGCCGAAACGGCCAGGGCGGCGGCGACCAGGGTCAGGGTGATGATCTTTTTCATGGGATGTTCCGTTACAGGCATTGAACCTTGACCATAAACGCAAGCGTGGCGGCGGGGTTGCATGGCCAAGCCGGGGTCTGATCTGCTAACCCCCGCCGCATGAGCCAGCCCGCCAATACCGCCGCCCGACGCATCGTCGACACCCTCGTCATGAACGGCGTCGACCGCGTCTTCTGCGTCCCGGGCGAAAGCTATCTGGCCGTCCTCGACGCCCTCGCCGACGTGCGCGACCGGATTCAGGTCATCGCCTGCCGCCATGAGGCGGGCGCCGCCAACATGGCCGAGGCCTACGGCAAGCTGACCGGCAGGCCCGGCGTCTGCATGGTCACACGCGGACCCGGCGCGACCCACGCCTCCATCGGCGTGCATACGGCGCATCAGGACTCCACGCCGATGATCCTGTTCGTCGGCCAGATCGCCCTGACCGACCGCGGCCGCGGCGCCTTCCAGGAGGTCGACTACCGCGAGGTCTTCGGCGGCCTCGCCAAATGGGCCACCGAGATCGAAAGCCCGGAACGCACCGTCGAGGTCGTTGAACGCGCCTTCGCCACCGCCCTGCAGGGGCGGATGGGGCCGGTGGTCATCGCCCTCCCCGAAGACATTCTGCATGCCGACGGCGGCCCCGCCCCGATCCGGCCGGTGACGCCCGCGAAGGCGGCGCTGGACCCGGCCTTCGTCGAACAGGTCCGCGCCCGGCTCGCCAAGGCGGAACGCCCCCTGCTGGTGCTGGGCGGCTCGGGCTGGACGGAAGAGGCCGCGACCGCCATCGGCGACTGGGCCGAGCGGATCGGCCTGCCGGTCGCCCTGTCGTTCCGGCGCAAGGACGTCCTGTCCAACGACCGCTCCAACTACGCCGGCGACCTCGGTCTCGGCTGCAATCCGAAACTGACCGCCCGGGCCAAGGCCGCCGATCTCATCCTCGCCATCGGCGCCCGCCTCGGCGAGAACCCGACCCAGGGCTACACCCTGTTCACCCGCGCCCGCACGGCGGAGACCCTGATCCACATCCATCCCGGCGCCGAGGAGCTGGGCCGCGTCTGGACCCCGGCGCTGAGCGCCACGGCCGACAACTCGCTCGCGGCTCTCGCCCTGTCGACCATCGATCCCGGCCGCGACTGGCAGGCCGAGGCCGCCGCCGCCCACGCCGACTACCAGGCCTTCTCGACCCCCGTGCCGGTCACCGGGGCGGTGAACATGTCGGAGTGCATGGCTCACCTCGGCGAGGTCCTGCCGCCGACGGCCATCATCACCAACGGCGCCGGCAATTTCGCCGCCTGGCTGCACCGCTTCTACCGCCACCGCGCCTGCCGCACCCAGCTGGCCCCGACCTCGGGGGCGATGGGCTACGGCTATCCCGCCGCCCTCGCCGCCAAGAGCGTCCATCCCGACCGCGACGTCATCTGCATCGCCGGCGACGGCGACTACCTCATGACCGGGCAGGAGATCGCCACGGCGGTCCAGTACGGCATCAATGTCGTGGTCGTGGTCGTCGACAACGGGACCTACGGCACCATCCGCATGCACCAGGAGATGCACTATCCGGGCGGACAGCGGACCATCGCCACCGATCTGAAGAACCCCGACTTCGTCAAATACGCCGAGGCCTTCGGCGCCTTCGGCGTCCGCTGCGAGACTACCGCCGACTTCCCCGCCGCCCTCGCAGCGGCGCGGAACGCCGGCCGCCCCGCCCTCGTTCACCTGATCACCTCGGCCGAGGATATCGCCCCGACCCGCACCATCACCGGCCTGCGCTCGCAATAAGGAGCCGTCATGCGCGTCCTGCCCGCCCTGCTCGCCTCGACCGCCCTGCTCGGCGGCTGCGCCACGCCCCTGGAGCCGGGTCCGGACGGCCCGCCGACCGGCGGCGACAGCAACGACTGCGCCGTCATCGCCGCCATCGCGAAGGAGCACTACCGCTTCAACACGACCGACAACCGGCCGCCGCCGATCCGCTTCGAGGGCGACTACGCCCCGCGCTGCGACTGGAGCCGCCACGGCCTCGCCTTCACCCCCTACAACCCGGACGCCGCCGGCGACCCGCGCCAGCGGATGCGCTGGGTCAGTTTCGCCCGCCCGGTCTATGACGGCCGCGGCGCCGTGGTCGACACGGGGATCATGCACGGCCCGCTCGCGGGACAGGGCTATGAGTGCCGCGTCCTCTCCGGCTTCGCCGGCTGGACCGTCCCGGAGGGCTCGTGCCGCCGGACCTGGGTCTCCTGACGCTCAGCCGGTGACGCGCGGGCCGCGCCCGCCTATGTTCCGCCGATGACCGACACCGCCGCCGACTCCGCCGACCGCTCCCTCACCCAGGACGGCCCCGCCGTGCGGCTGTGGATGATCGACGCCTCGGCCTACATCTTCCGTGCCTATCACGCCCTGCCGCCCCTGACGCGCAAGTCCGACGGGCTCCCCGTCGGGGCCGTGCAGGGCTACTGCAACATGCTGTGGAAGCTGATCCGGGACATGAAGGGCGACGACGGCCCGACCCATCTGGTCGCCGTCTTCGACCATTCGGAGAAGACCTTCCGCAACGCCATGTACGACCAGTACAAGGCCAACCGCTCGGCCCCGCCCGAGGACCTGATCCCCCAGTTCCCGCTGGTGCGCGAGGCCACCGCCGCCTTCGGCGTCCACTGCGTCGAGCTGCCCGGCTACGAGGCCGACGACCTGATCGCCACCTATGCCTGCAAGGCGCGGGACGCCGGCGGCGAGGCGGTCATCGTCTCCTCCGACAAGGACCTGATGCAGCTGATCGGCCCCTCGGTCGTCATGTGGGACCCGATGAAGGAGCGCCGCCTCGCCGAGGAGGCGGTGTTCGAAAAGTTCGGCGTCACCCCCGACAAGGTGGTCGAGGTCCAGGCCCTGATCGGCGACAGCGTCGACAACGTCCCCGGCGCCCCCGGCATCGGCCCCAAGACCGCCGCCCAGCTGATCCTCGAGTTCGGCGATCTGGACACCCTGCTGGCCCGCGCCCACGAGATCAAACAGCCCAAGCGGCGCGAGACCCTGATCGAATTCGCCGACCAGATCCGCCTGTCGCGCGAGCTGTGCCGCCTCGACTGCAACGCCCCCGCGCCCGAGCCGATCGACGACTTCCTCGTCCGCCACCCCGACCCGGAGCGGCTGGCCGAATTCCTCGACCGGATGGAGTTCCGCTCCCTGCGCAGCCGCGTCGGCGACGGCAAGGCCCCGGCCACCAACGGCACCGCCTTCGTCGCCCGCCCCAAGGCCCCCTCCGCCCCCGTCGCCACCCCCCGCTACGGCCAGGTCCCCGCCGGCCCGGCCGAGGTCCAGACCGTCGATCACGAGGCCTACCACTGCGTCCAGACCCTCGAAGACCTCGACCGGTGGATCGCCCGCGCGACCGAGGCCGGGGTGATCGGCTTCGACACCGAGACGGATGCGCTGAGCGCCACCCACGCCGGCCTGTGCGGCGTGTCGCTGGCCATCGGCCCCAATGACGCCTGCTACATCCCCCTGACCCACGCGCACCCGCCCGCGCCCAACGCCGGCGGCCTCGACTTCGGCGGCGAGAGCGACCAGCGCGAACCCCTGACCCAGATCGACAAGCCCACGGCCCTGGCCCGGCTCAAGCCCCTGCTCGAGAACCCCGCCGTCCTCAAGGTGATGCAGAACGGCAAATACGACATCGCCGTCATGGCCCGCCGCGGCATCCGCGTCGCCCCCTTCGACGACACCATGCTGATCTCCTATGTGCTCGAGGGCGGGCTGCACGGCCACGGCATGGACGAGCTGGCCCGCCTCCACCTCGGCCACGACCCCATCGCCTTCAAGACCGTCGCCGGCACGGGCAAGGCCCAGAAGTCGTTCAAACACGTCGAGCTGAAACCGGCCACCTGCTACGCCGCCGAGGACGCCGACGTCACCCTGCGCCTCTGGCGTATCCTCAAGCCGCGCCTCGCCGAGGAAGGCCTCGTCACCGTCTATGAGACGCTGGAGCGCGGCATGCCCGCCGTCCTGGCCGACATGGAGCGGGCCGGCGTCCGCGTCGATCCCGATCGCCTCAAACGCCTGTCCTCCGAGTTCGGCCTGCGCATGGCCGAGCTGGAGCAGCAGGCGCACGAGCTCGCCGGCCGCCCGTTCAACGTCGGCTCCCCGCGCCAGATCGGCGACATCCTGTTCGGCGAGATGGCCCTGACCGGCGGCAAGAAGACCGCCAGCGGCCAGTGGGAGACCGGCGCCGCCACGCTCGAGGCCCTGGCCCTCACCCACGACCTGCCGCGCGTCCTCCTCGACTGGCGCCAGCTCTCCAAGCTCAAGGGCACCTATACCGACGCCCTGATCGAGGCCGCCGACAAGACCACCGACCGCGTCCACACCAGCTACCAGCTGGCCGCCGCCACCACCGGCCGCCTCGCCTCCTCCGACCCCAACCTCCAGAACATTCCGATCCGCACCGAGACCGGCCGCCAGATCCGTCAGGCCTTCATCGCCGCCCCCGGCCATGTCCTGATCAGCGCCGACTACAGCCAGATCGAGCTGCGCCTGCTGGCCCATATCGGCGACATCCCCGAGCTCAAGCGCGCCTTCGCCGCCGGCATCGACATCCACACCGCCACGGCCTCCGAGATGTTCGGCGTCCCCGTCGACCAGATGGACCCCGAGACGCGCCGCCGCGCCAAGGCGATCAATTTCGGCATCGTCTACGGCATCAGCGCCTTCGGCCTGGCCGCCCAGCTGAACATCGACCAGGGCGAGGCCGGCGCCTACATCAAGACCTATTTCGAGCGCTTCCCCGGCATCCGCACCTATATGGACGCCACCAAGGCCCAGGTGCGCGAGACCGGCATGGTCAGCACCGTCTTCGGCCGCCGCATCCACATCCCCGCCATCCATTCCAAGTCAGGGGCCGAGCGCCAGTTCGGCGAACGCGCCGCCATCAACGCCCCCATCCAGGGCGCCGCCGCCGACATCATCCGCCGCGCCATGATGCGGATGCCGGGGGCTCTGGTCGAAGCCGGCCTGTCAACGAAGATGCTGCTCCAGGTCCACGACGAACTGGTCTTCGAGGCCCCCGAGTCCGAGGCCGAGCGCGCCATCGCCGTGATCAAGCGGACCATGGAGGGGGCCGCGGAACCGGCCGTGGCCCTGACGGTGCCGCTGGTGGTGGATGCGCGGGCCGCCGCCAACTGGGACGAGGCGCACTGAGGGGGCGGGTTGTCAGAGTTGAGTATTTGAAATTTGTACGCGCGCCCGATTGAGGTGCGCTCTAGTCACCGGGGGGACCATGGCCGTAGATCTGGATACTATCTGGAAGGGTGACCTTCTGAATAGAAAGGCTGACGGGCAGCTTCTCTATGACTTCCTCGTCAGGCGCCATGCGGAACGCCGGGCCGCTTCGATACCCGGCGCTTACGTCGTCAACCTCAATGCAAGCTGGGGTCACGGGAAGTCGTTCTTCATGGAACGCCTCGCTGCGCAAATGCGCGCAGAAGGCCATCTGACCGCGTTCGTCAATGCTTGGCGAGATGACAGCACCAAGGAGCCCGTGGTTGCGGTTATGGCCGCGATCGAAGAGTGCTTGTCGCCCCACTTCACCAAGCACGATGCGATCCGGAAATCATGGGACGCCACCAAAGCCCACGGCGCAACAATCGTCGCTTCCCTGCTGAAGGGAGCCTCACGAAGGCTCGCCGAAAAGTACGCCGGCCAGGCAATCGATGAGATAGAAAATCTATTAGAAACAGACACCTTCGTGCCTGACCAAATCGAGGATTTCCTCGATGGCAACAATGCCGCCGTCAGCGAGGCGGTAGCGACGGAAGTTACAACTCTTCTAACTAAGTTCATCGATCGGAAGATCGCCGATTACAAAGCTAGAATTGACAGCGCTGCTCAATTTCAAAATCGTCTAAAATCAATATTATCAAATCTTGAATCGCGATCTGAAGCGACACTTCCTCTATTTGTTCTAATTGACGAACTTGATAGATGTCGTCCGACATATGCGATTGAAATGTTGGAGCAGGTTAAACATTTATTTGATATAGACAACACGATTTTTTTGATCGCGACCGACGGAGACCAACTGTCGCACTCTATAAAAGCAGTTTATGGGGAAGGATTTGACGGATCTGGATATTTGCTTCGATTCTTCCATCGACACTATCGCTTTGAGAGGCGTGATCTTGGTGCATTTAGCGATTATTTGTTCGCGTTGAATGAAATTGATCAGTCAAAACTGGCTACACCTCTCGAGACTTCTCCCTCGGCGATATTTGTCGGAGCGATGATTTCTTATGATGTTACCCTTCGTGACGCAGAGCAGATATTTGATATTCTGAGGTCATGCGTAACGATGTGGTCATACCCCATCCCCATCCAGCTAAATATCATTCTGCCGCTCATAATTCACCACCATAGACGGCAGTTTGCTGACATGGGCGCTTACATGGACTCTAGGCAAAGAGCTAACACGCCGAAATCTCCATGGAACGTGAACGCACAATACTTAGATGGCGGCAGAATGAGAAAAGGTGACGTAGGAGTGCAAAACTTGAACGATAGCGTGCTCAAGAAATTGAGCAATACTATTGTCTCTTCTCTCAACAGTACGACAAATGACTACAAGAGCTCATACGTTAGTTCCATATTCGGTCAAGAGCTCCAAGTTCTTCATAAATCACGGCACCACGGCGATGGACCAAAGTCGGTAATCCTTGAATACCCCGACTTGGTTCAAAGCGTGGGCAGACTCGCAGCGCCGGCGGATGATGGAGGGTTAGAGACCGTCGGTTGACCCGCTGGATGCCAAGTCACCAATCTTGTGCGATTCAGGCTGGAGACTCACCGTCAGCCCTCCACCCCAGCGCCCGCAGCTCGATCCGGGCCGCCTGTTGCAGGACGGAGCCGGGGGAGAGGCGCTCGATCTCGGACAGGAGGCCGCCGATGCCGGCACGGCCGTCGGCGCTGGTCAAGTCGAGGCCCCCTCACGTCATCGCCACATCCCCGCTCGCCCCATGCGGCCGCACCCAGAAGGTGACCCGCCCCGGGCAGCCCATCCTGCGGCAGGTCGTGGCGCGGCCCCACAGGACGAAGCCGGGGCCGCGCTCGCGGGCGATGCGTTTCAGATCGGCGCGGATGCGCAGCTCGCACAGGTCGCACTCGGTATAGACCAGCCAGCGGTTGGCCAGGATGGCGCCGACCGTGGGGCCCGCTTCCTGTTCCGGACCCGGGCCCCATAAACAGCCGCTCGTCCGCTAGTCCTTGGTGATATCGAAGGCGAAGTCGAACGTCTCGCCCGCCACTTCGACGATGAAGTTTGTGGGCAGCGCGCCCGCTTCGGGGAATACCACGCGGTCCGAAATCACCTGCCCGCCGAAGGAGGTGTCCGGATCGATGGTCGTGGTCTGCAAGACGCTGCCGCTCAGCGACGTCAGGGTGTTGTCCAGATTGGCGCTGATGTTGTTCATCTGGTTAGCCGCGCCGGCGACAGCGACAGAACTGGCGACGGCTTGAGCCGCATAGTTGGTAGCGACCGTGTTGTAGGTCCCATAGGGCGTCACCGTCGTGCTGCGGTAGGTAGGCCCCGAAGAGGCGGCGGCGGCGCTGGCGGCGCCGGCCAGAGCCGTCAGCACCAGCGCGGTGGTCGCGTCGTTCCTGGCCATGCGCTCAAGCTCGGCATAGGTGAAGACGCGAACCGGAGCGCCGAGAGCGGAGACGGAGACGTTTTCAACGCCGAAGTTCATGGCGGTGTCGCCGCGATTGAACACAGCCACGGCGAAGATCAAACGACCTTTCTCATTCGGACCAAACGAGGTGACCTGCACCGTGGCGTTCCGGCCATCAGCCTGGGTCGTGGCGACCCCTTGAACGTAACGGATCGTCTGGCCAGCAGTCGGGCGCGGCGTCGACGTATAGGTCGACGCGCAGGCGGATACGGACATGGCGGCACAAACCGCCAAGGCGACAGCGTATTTCATTTGAGGAGCCCCCTCCAGGGCCGGGCAATGCACCAGACCTGAGTACTGCATAGGTTCTAGCGAGGGTGGTGTCGAGCAATGGTTACAATCGAGACACACTCACGTCATCCCCACATCCCCGTACGCCCCATGCGGCCGCACCCAGAAGGTGACCCGGCCCGGGCAGCCCATCCGGCGGCAGGTCGTGGCGCGGCCCCACAGGACGAAGCCCGGGCCGCGTTCGCGGGCGATGCGTTTCAGGTCGGCGCGGATGCGCAGCTCGCACAGGTCGCACTCGGTATAGACCAGCCAGCGGTTGGCCAGGATGGCGCCGACCGTGGGGCCCGCCTCTCTCCAGTCGCCCGCCGTGTAGCGGTCGTGATTACGGCGGCTCATGGTGGTGGGGCGCTATCGCTCGGCCCGCGGGGCCTCGCTGCTTGAGCGCCAGCCGATCGCCCGCAGCTCCATCCGCGCCGCCTGCTGCAGCAGGACGCCGGGGCAGGCGCGCTCGATCTCGGACAGCAGGGTGTGGATGCCGGCGCGGCCGTCGGCGCTGGTCAGGTCGAGGCCCTCCAGGGCCTCCAGCAGGCGGGCGGTCGGGTCGTCGGGCGTCATCATCTGTTGTCCTCTTTCCGTAACGCCGACCCGGGATGATCCAGCCCGCCCGGGCGGGCGGAGTCAATCGGAACGTTCGTGATTTGTTCTTTTTAGCCACAGCGTCGGCCCTGCCCCCTCCGGCCCTTCGGGCCACCTCCCCGTCGGGGGCGGAAACAGTGTCTTCCCGCCCCCTATAATCCCGCCCCTTTCAACCCCGAAAGGCACCCTCCCGACCCCTGATCCGCCGCCGCGCACCACCGCCAACCCACCATACCCCGGCCCCGGGGTATAATGCGGTCCGGGGCGGCCAAAGGCCCGCCCCGCCTGACCGGTCTTTGACATCGCCGCCCTGAAACCCCGCCCGACCGCTCCAGGCCGAAGCGGATTGTCAGCATATTGACGCTGCTCACCGACGCGCGCCGCCTGTCCTGAATTTTTTCCCCCGCCGACCGTGCCTTTCCGCCCCTTCCGGACGCATCGGACGGAGTGGACGCAGTGGACGCATCGGACGCTTCGGACGCTTCGGACGCTTCGGACGGTATTTTTTCAACCGGACCCGGCCCGTGCTAATCCCCCCGCCATGACCCCCCAGTCCGTGGATGTCCTGATCGTCGGCGCCGGCGCGGCCGGGATGATGTGCGCCATCGAGGCCGGGCGGCGCGGGCGCTCGGTCCGCCTCCTCGACCACGCCCGGGCGCCGGGCGAGAAGATCCGCATCTCCGGCGGCGGCCGCTGCAACTTCACCAACACCGGGACCGGCCCCGCCAACTTCCTCGGCGAGAACCCGCGGTTCGCGACCTCGGCCCTGAAGCGGTTCAGCCAGCACGACTTCGTCAAACGCGTCGACCGCGCCGGCATCGCCTGGCACGAAAAGACCCTGGGCCAGCTGTTCTGCGACGACAGCGCGAAACAGATCATCCGCATGCTGACCGACGACATGCGGGCGGCGGGCGTGGTCCTGTCGCTGGGCGTCTCGGTCGAGCGGGTCGCGCGCGTCGCCGACGGCTTCGAGGCCGCCCTGTCCGACGGGACCACGGTCCGCAGCCGCGCGCTGGTCCTGGCCACCGGCGGCAAGTCGATCCCCAGGATGGGGGCCACCGGCTGGGCCTATGACGCCGCCCGCCAGTTCGGCCTGCGCGTCACCGACACCCGCCCGGCCCTGGTCCCCCTGACCTTCGAGGCCGGCCTGCTGGAGACGCTGAAACCCCTCGCCGGCGTCGCCGTGGATGTCAGCGTCACCGCCGTCCCGGCCTCAAGTAGCCCGAAGGGCGATAGGCCAACCTTCAATGAGGCCATGCTCTTCACCCACCGCGGCCTGTCGGGCCCCGCCATCCTCCAGATTTCGAGCTACTGGCGCGAGGGCGAGGCCATCACCGTCGCCATGGCCCCCGGCGAGGACCTCTACGCCCGCCTCAAGGCCGCCAAGGAAGAGAACGGCAAGCAGATGGTCCACACGGCGCTGGGCCACATCATCCCCCGCCGCCTCGCCGAAAGCGTCTGCGACCGCGAAGGGATCAAGGGCAAGCTGGCCGAGGTCGGCGACAAGACCCTGCGCCGCCTCGACGCCGCCGTGAACGGCTGGACCGTCAAGCCCGTCGGCTCCGAAGGCTACCGCACCGCCGAGGTCACCCTGGGCGGCGTAGCCACCGACCAGCTGGACCAGCAGACCATGGCCGCGAAGGAGGTCCCCGGCCTCTACGTCATCGGCGAGGCCGCCGACATCACCGGCTGGCTCGGCGGCTACAATTTCCAGTGGGCCTGGTCGTCGGGTTGGGCCGCCGGGCAGGTGTGCTAGGAGACCCGCCATGACCGCCCGCCCGCCCTTCACCGCCACCGTCCTGACCATGTTCCCCGAGGCCTTTCCGGGCCCGCTGGGCGTCTCGCTGATCGGCACGGCGTGGCGTGAGCGCGGGCTCTGGAGCCTTGATACGGTTGACATTCGGGCCTTTTCCACAGATACGCGCGGCTTCCTGGACGACACCCCCGCGGGGGGCGGGCCGGGAGCCGTGCTGAAAGCGGACGTGGTGGCCAGGGCGCTCGACAGCGTTTCGGGCCCGCCCCGGCCGCTTTTGTACATGAGCGCCCGGGGTCGGCCCCTGACCCAGGCGCGCGTCAAGGAATGGGCCAAAGCGGACGGGATCACCGTCCTCTGCGGCCGGTTCGAGGGGGTGGACCAGCGCGTGCTCGACGCGCGCGGGTTCGAGGAGGTCTCCGTCGGGGACGCGGTGCTCGCCGGCGGCGAGGCGGCGGCCATGGTGGTGATCGAGGCGTGCGTACGACTGATCCCCGGAGTGCTGGGCCAGGCCGAGAGCCTGAGTTCGGAGAGCTTCGAGGACGGCCTTCTGGAGCATCCGCAGTACACGCGACCGCGGACGTTCGAGGGGCTGGAGATACCCGAGGTTCTGCTGTCCGGAGACCATAAAAAGGTCGCCGCATGGCGCGAAGAGCAGCGGCGACTGACGACCCGGGAACGACGGCCAGACCTCTGGGCGGCTTACCCGGACAAGACCCATGCGGGCCCCGAGCCCGCCAAATCACAGGTAAAGAGCGCAAAAGCTCGAGGAGAATAGAATGAACATCCTGCAGACGATCGAAGCCGAAGAAAAAGCCCGCCTGATCGAAAAACGCGCGATCCCCGACTTCCAGCCCGGCGACACCCTGCGCGTCATGGTCAAGATCAAGGAAGGCGAGCGCGAACGCATCCAGGCCTTCGAGGGCGTCTGCATCGCCCGCGCCGGCGGCGGCGTGAACGAGAATTTCACCGTCCGGAAGATCTCCTTCGGCGAAGGCGTGGAGCGGGTCTTCCCGATCCTGTCGCCGAACATCGACGCCATCGAGGTCAAGCGCCGCGGCGTCGTCCGGCGCGCCAAGCTCTATTACCTGCGCGACCGTCGCGGCAAGTCCGCCCGGATCGCCGAGAAGCAGACGGTCCGTCCGGTCAAGGGCGTCGTGGTCCCGGAAACCGGCGCCGCCCAGAAGGCCGACGACACCGAAGCCTGAGCCGCTTCGTTTCGCTGAAATAACAAAGGCCCCGGCGCAACCGCCGGGGCCTTTTGGTTTGGGCGACACCCGCAACCGGAGATGAAGACGCAGCGCCGGTTGATCAGACGAAGAAGCCGTCGGCATCCCAGCCGCCGCCCACCCGGTCAGGAAGCAGCGGCGCCAGGACCCTGTTTCCGAAGGGCTCAGGGCCGTCCGGACCCGCACGGCTCTGCCCGCCGGACACAGGCGTCTCCGCCGCCTCCCCGGTTCCCGGGAGCACCCAGGGCTCCGGCCCGCTCTTGCCTCCGGACTCGACGATCAGGGGCGGCTGCACCAGGGGCTCATCGTACATCCGGCCGAGATCCCAAAGGGTTCCGTCGCCGAACTGGATGACCTCGATGCTCGTCAGGCGGTCCGTGCCGTCCACGCCCTTCAGGATGAAGTCGTCGCCGTCCCGCAGCAGGACATAGTTCGAAGCGGCGCCGCTGGCGTGAAGGCGGTCCGTTCCGGCGCCGCCATCGATCAGGTCGTCGCCGGCGCCCCCGTCGAGGCTGTCGTCGCCGTCCTGACCGAACAGGGTGTCGTCGTCCGCCCCGCCCCGGAGCTGGTCCGCGCCCCCCGCGCCGAAAAGGGTGTCCTTGCCGGCCGAAGCGACCAGTTCATCATTCGCATTTTCGCCGAACAGCTGATCATTGCCCGCCGTATCCGAAAGATAAACGCCCCCGCCGGGCTGCATGATCCAGGTCTGGTCTCCGAACAGAATGCGCTCGATGCCGGTGAGCAGATAGCTGGCGCTCTGATCCTGAACGAGAACGAGACCGCCGTACTGAACCAACTGGTAGTTCCCACGGCCGGCGCCGAAGACGACGGTGTCGATCCCCGCGCCACCGTCGATGAGGTCATGGCCCCTCTCCGGCGTGATGATGTCGTCGCCTCCGGAGCCGAAAATGATGTCGTCGCCCCATGTGCCTGCGATCGCGCCGCCTCCGGCGGGGGCCGTCAGGGTCGGCACTACAGGGTTTCCGGCGATGTCGTAGACGCCATCGGTGAAGCAGAGGAACTCGACCCCGATGAGGGTATCGGTCCCGTCCGGTCCGGCGACCGTGGTCGCGCCGCCGGAGACGCCGAGGACATAGCTGGACCGAAGACCGGAGAAGAGGGCGAAGTCCGGGTCGGCGCCGCCGTTCAGGCTGTCGTTTCCGGCGTGGCCGAACAGAAAATCCCGGCCCGTCCCGCCATCCAACAGGTCATCGCCGGCGCCGCCCAGGAGTCTGTCGTCGCCGACGTCGCCGGACAGATGGTCAGCTCCGTCCCCGCCATTCAGCTGGTTCACGCCGAAGCCGCCGACGAGGACATCGTTGTGGTTTGAGCCGTTCAGATTGGCGATGGACATCAGATAGTCGCGACCGGATCCGACAGTGTCCTGCCAGCCGTCGATCCTGAGATCGACCCTGACCCCGATCGTGGCCTCACTGTAGTCGGCGGTGTCCACGCCCGCCCCGCCTCCGCCGTAGATTTGATCGTCGCCGGCGCCACCTTGCAGCCAGTCGTGCAGGTTGGACCCGCGGACGTCATCGTCGCCGTCCCCACCATAGGTCCGGCCGTAACTTGCGGCGTACAGACGGTCGTTGCCGGCCCCGCCGTCGATCTCGGCCCAACCGGCCTGGACCGCGCTGATCGCATCGTCTCCATCGCCGCCGTAGAGCCGGGCGGTGATCCCCAACGCAACAATGCTGTCGTTGCCCGCACCGCCATAGACGGTGTCGTCGCCGCTGAAGGTGTCGATGGTGTCGTCGCCGTCGCCGCCGTGGATCACGTCGTCGCCCATGTCGCCGTAGAGCAGGTCGCCGCCGCCGCCGCCGTGGATGACATCAGCGCCGAAACCGCCCCGGATCAGCTCTCCTTCCTCGCCGCCATGGATTGTGTCGTTCCCCGCCTGCCCCAACAGGGCGTTGGAACCCGAGCCCCCCTCGATGTAGTCGTCTCCGTCTCCGCCTTGAACGGTGTCGGCCCCCTCATCGCCGAACAGCCGGTCATTTCCGGCGCCGCCCGACAATGAGTCTTCGTCCGCTCCGCCGTGGATGACGTCATCCGCATCCGACCCGAAAATCCGGTCATCGCCGGCTCCGCCGGAAAGTCGCCCCCCGCCCGCGTGATCCGTCAGGCGGTCGTCCCCGGCGGCGCCCTCAAGAATGTCATAGCCCGCCCCGCCTTCAAGCACGTCGTCGCCCATGGCGCCGTCGAGCTGGTCGTCGCCACCGCCCCCGAGAAGGATGTCGTCGCCCCCCAGCCCGGACAGGATGTCGTTTCCTCCGTGACCGACCAGCAGGTCCGCACCGGCGTTGCCGGAATGCTGTCCGCCGAGGTCCGGCGTTCCCCCGCCGGCGCCGGTCGCGAACGCGTTCCACTGCGCCAGGGAGAAGCCGGCGACACCCCGAACGACGACCGTTCCACCAGCATGGACCAGGCTGGTGTCGCCGGCCGTCACGGTCGCCGCGGTGAACGAAGAGCCGGCGAGGGCGAAGCGGTCGACAGCAGCGTCGAAGCCTTCGAGGATATCAACGCCAGCCTCAAGGCCGAGCACTACGATATCGGCGCCGCTGGCGAGGCGGTAGGTGTCGGCGCCCCGTCCGCCGAACATCTGGTCACCGCCCTCAGCGATCAGAACATCGTCTCCCTCGCCGCCGACCAGAGTGTCCATGCCGGCGCCGCCCGCGAGGATGTCGTCGCCGCCATCGCCGATCAGGATGTCGTCCCCCCCGTCGCCGTGAAGTGCGTCGGAGCCGGCGCCTCCGTGGAGTTCGTCGTCGCCGTCGGCGCCCCACACCCGGTCGTCCCCCCGACCGGAGAAGGCCCAATCGTCGCCGGCCCCCATATCCAGACCCCCGAGCAGGCGTCCGGTCGCGCCGAGGAAGCGGTCGGCGCCGTCGACGAAAGTGACGTCGCCCTCGATCAGGCCCTGGTTGAGGATGCGGTCGGAGCCGTAGGTGAAGACGATGTCGCCGCGTATCTCGCCCCGATTGTCTATGACATCGTCGCCATTGGGGAACGGTATGAAGGTGCTGCCCGGGACCAGTTCCTTGATGGCGGTGCGTCCGCTGATCAGACCTGTGTTGATAACGAGAGAATCGAACACGCCGGCCGAAATGGTCAGGCCAATGCTGTCATCGAGGCCGTCGATATCGCAGGCGACAATCGACCCACTGTTCAGCAGTTCGGTCCGGTGGCTCCAGATCAGCATCCCGATGACGGAGCCTGCCCCGGTGACGATGATCTCGCCGGAGTTAACAGCCCGACCGCCGTTGTAGAGCATCGCGCCGTAGGCGTTGCGCCCGCCCGTCACCTCAATCCGTCCGCTGTTTGAGAAGTCGAAGCCGAACCCGGTATAATCTTCGATCATGAACGCGGCGCCAAAGGTATGCAGACCCCAGGCGTCGCCGGCGCCGGTCACGGTGAACAGGCCGTCGTTGCGGAAGTCAGGCGTCTGATCGTTACGGGTGTAATATCCGTAGAGGTCCAGTTCGGTCGCCGACCGTATACGAACCACGCCCGCTTCAGTGTTCCAGAATGACGACTGCCGGTAGCTGCCGCCTGCGTACTGGTCAGTGAAAACGCCGTAGAGGCCAGAGGGCATGTAGACGCCCCCGCCGTCCAGATCGGCTATGATCTCTCCAGAGTTGATCAGATGCGGGCCCGGGTTGATGCTGGGATGGATATAGCCGACCGGATAGTCGACCAGCCGTACGCCATACAGGCCGTTGGTGATCTGGACCGTCCGCCCCGGGCCGATCTCTACCATTTCGTCGACGATATCTATCGGCGGCATACCCCTACCCCTCTACTCAAGATAGAAGGGTAGGGGTCAAGACACGCCTCGGGCAAGCCCTCCCGGAGCGGGAGGTGTGCACAGCCCTGCTACTGCGGATACAGCCGTCCGTCCGCGTCCTTCTGGCCTTCCAGGCTGTGCTTGAGGTCGCGCATCTGGTCGTGGCCGTCCTTCACCGTCGTATAGGCCCGGCGAATGGTTTCGCGGGTGGTGGCCGATACCGCCGAGTCCTCAAGGGCGGTTTCAAACTTCGCCTTGATGAAGTCCTCGCCGTTCTCGACCGAGTTCACGACCGCCTGCTCATCGCGGAGCAGGGCGTGTTTAACGTCGAGGAAGGCGCGATGGGCCTTGGCCAGGATGGAGCCGTCATCCTCGGGCTCGCCGCCCAGGTTTCGGACCGTGCCCTGGAGGTCGGCGGCCACCTGCTGGCGCTCGAAGCTGCGGGCCTCGAACAGGGAGCGGTAGTTGGGCTTGTCGGTTTCCTTCGCGGCTTCGCGGTAGCCGTCAGCGCTGTCGATCGTGGTTTCGATCAGGCTGTTGAGAACGTGGATGTCGTGGTCGTTGGGGGCGGTCATATTCAGGCCTTTCACAGCTTCCGGGAGGAGACCTGAAAGCGCGGTCGGGCCTGAAAAGGTTTCAGCTTCGCCGTTCTACAATTTCGTGCGCAGCGACCAGAGCTCGGGAAAGCAACGGCGCTGGAGGGTCTCGGTGAGGTAGGCGACGCCCTCGGTGCCGCCCGTGCCGCGACGCCGGCCGATGATGCGTTCGACCGTGACCACGTGCTTGTGCCGCCAGGTCAGCAGGGCGTCGTCGAGGTCCACGAGTTTCTCGGCGAGCTGGTAGAAGGGCCACCAACGGGCGGTGTCCCGATAGACCTCCAGCCAGGCGGCCTCGACCTCTTCCGACGGCTCGTAGGGCTTGCTGACGTCCCGGTTCAGCACCGCGACCGGGATCGGCAAGCCCGCGACGGCCAGTTGCGACAGGGTGTCGTCGTAAAGGCTGGGCGCGGCCAGGGCGGCCTGGAGCGCGGCGTGGGCCGCGGGGCGTTCGACGTGGAAGCGCAAGAAGCGGTCGTCCTTCAGGCCCAGCATGAATTCGAAGCGGCGGAACTGGTCGCTCTGAAAGCCGGAGGAGGAACCCAGCACGCCGCGGAAGCGCAGATAGTCGGCCGGGGTCATGGTGGCCAGGATGTCCCAGCTCATGGTCATCACCGCCTGGATGCGGCTGACGCGGGCCAGGCATTTATAGGCCGGGACCAGATCGCCGCCGCGGATCAGGGCCTGGGCCAGCGTCACCTCGTGCAGGATCTGTTTGAGCCACAGCTCCTTGGTCTGGTGGATGATGACAAACAGCATCTCGTCATGCTCATCCGACAGCGGATGCTGGGCGGCGAGCAGGTCGTCGAGCGCCAGATAGCCGGCGTAGGTGATCTCGGAGGGCTTTCGGGCGTCGGTCATCCGCGACCTATCGCGCGGGAGGCGACGAGGCTCAAGGCTTGTCGGGGTCGTCGGGTCGGTCGTCCCAGCCTTCGCGGCTGGACTTGAAGGCCAGCGCCATAAGGATCCAGGTCAGTCCCACCGTGCCCAGCACGCCGAGAGACAGGGCGATCAGGCCATGCAGACCCAGCGGACCGCCGCCGATGGCGGTCCATGCCAGACTGACAGCGGCCGTCGCGACTGTAGCGACGCCGATGACGGCAAGGAGTTTCAGCAGCAGGCCGCGCGCGGTCAGCGCTGGACCCACTGGCCCTGGGCGTTGCGGTACCACTGCCCGGTGCTGATGCGGGGCAGAAGCTGCGTCTGGAACATCCGGGCCGCAGCCGCCTCGGGCGTCGCGCCATCGCCGGCGGCCTGGGCGCTGCGCGCATAGGCTTCACGGCGGGCCGCGTTGGTGACCTGCACGGCCTCGGTCAGGGCGGCGTCAGACGCCGGGACGCGGAATCCGAGATAGCCATCGGCCTGTTCGCCGACCGTGCCTTGCGCCTTGGCGGCGTCGATCATCGACTTCTGGGCGGCTGTCTGGGCGAAAGCCGCGCCCGCGGCGACGCCGAGTGCCGCGATGGCCGCGGCGACGACGAAGAACTTGCGGAAAGACATCTGGGTCAACTTTCGCATCAGAACAGGTTGGGGTTTTCGATGAGGAGGTCCTGAAGCTCCTTGTCGAGGCGCACGCGAACATCGGCATCGAGCTTCGCGTAGATCTGGATCGGATCGACCTGCAGCCGGACCGTGGGCGTGCAGGCGCCGAGGCCGACTGCGGCGACGAGGCCGAGGAGGGCGAGGCGGGTGCGCGTCCGGGTGTGGTGCCGAGTCATGAGCGGTGGTCTCCGGTCTTCAATCCACGGCGATCTAACGCGATTGAGCGTGAACGGGTTCTGAACGGCGAAGATGGCCTGATCACGGCGTGGTCGGGGGCGGGGTCTCGGCGGGGGCGGCGGCGGCCGCCGACGGCCGACCGTCGCGGGCGCGGTTGAGCTCCAGCAGATCGCCGATCAACTGGTTCAGGTTGAGGGTGGTGTCGAGGGTCAGGTCGATCCCGGTGCCCGACGGCAAGGGCAGGGTCCGGTTGAGGAACTCCCGGCTGATGAATTCGGCGAGCGGTATGCGCAGTTCCTGGCGCACTGGAGGATCGTGACGACCGCGGATGCGGAACAACACCCCGATGCGGCCCTCGTCGAGGCTGTTGACCTCGGCCGACAGGATATCGAACGAGAGGTTCTCCATCGCCTGATAGGCCAGATCCTGAACCGTGTTGGGCGGCACCGCCTCGCCGCCGCCGCCGGCCTCAAGGCCGCTGAGCGCCTCGCGGGCGATGGACAGGCGGCCGGGCTGGACCGCCGCCAGAGAGCCGCCCGCTATGCGGACGCCGTTCACCCGGTCAGAGGTGAAGGGCAGGCGGCCCGAGACAACGGCGTCGAGATTGACCTTTTCCCCGAAGCCGGAGCCGGCGATGACCTGACCCAGCTGGACATTCTCGAGCACGATGACGCCGGTGATGGGCTGGTTCGGGTCCAGAGGCACGGCGAAGGGCTCGACGCGGATGCGGCCGCCGGCCACGGCCAGGTCCCCGCCCTCGATCGTCACCGCCGCCTTGTCGAGGCCGAAGGTCAACTCGATGTCGGTCAGGGGGACGACCGATTCCAGGAGGTCGGCGGACAGCCGTTGCCCCGGGACGGCGGTCAGGGGCGCCAGATTGATGAAGTCGACGGTTCCGCGCAGGCCCTTCACCGGACCAGCCGGGCTGGTGAAGTCGAGGCCGGGAGTGGTCAGGCGACCAGAGCTGGTCCCTTCCGTTCCGGCCCGCCAGTCGATGCGGCCGGTGAATGCTGCGGAGCCGGTCGCCGGCGAGCCGACGAACTCCGCCAAGGGGCTGAGATCGGAGGGCTGGAGCCCGCCTTCCGTGAAAACGATGGACGGGGCGTCGATGGTCAGCCCGCCCGCGCCCTCGGAGCCGTCATGGGCGAGGGTGAGGCGGCCGAGCACGGTCTGACCCCGCGCCAGATCGAAGGCGCCGGTCCAGTCCTCGTCGGCCAGTCGGGCGGAGCCGGTCGCGGTGAGCGGATGGAATCGCAGGGGCGTGGTGGCGTCCGCGACCGTCGCCCGGGCGATGCGGGCCTCGAGACCGACGCCGCCGGGACCGCCGGTGGCGGTGAAGCCGCCCTCGGCGTCGCGGAAATTCAACGCGAGGAAGGGGGTCGAGGCTTCGAGGCCTCGCAGGGCGCCGTCGGCCCGCCAGCGACCATCGGCGACGCTGACCAGCGGACGGGCGACAGGGCATATGTCGCCCGAGACATCGACGACATCGCTTTCATCCAGCTCCAGCCGTTCGACGGTCAGGGGAATACAGCGGGCGGCGACATAGGCGAGACGGCTCCCGGAAGAACTCAGCTCCCCCCGCGTCTGGACCGTGATCCCCCGGGCGAGGCCGAAATCCAGCGCGGCGCGGCCGTCGAGCGTGGCGGTGAAGCCGGACGGCGTCAGCCGCCAGGCAGGAATGGCGAAGGCGGCCTCGGGCAGGCCCTGCCCCCGGATCGCTGTCAGCGACAGGGCGCCGCCGCCGGCCTGGCCCCGCGCCGCGACGAAGATCGGGGTCGAGGCGGGGTTCAGGGTGAGGACGCCGCCGTTCGCCGGACGCAGGGTGGCCGGGCGGGTCAGGTTCAGGCGTGTACCTGAGTGCCCGGTGCTCAGATCGAAGCCCGGCACATCGACTGCAAAGGCCGACAGGGCGCGCTTCATCCCCGCCAATTCCGGCACGTCGTCGCCGGAGGGCGCGCCGAACAGGGGCCACGCGCCGCGGGTGGATCGGAACGCGCCCGTGGCGGTAATGCGCAGGCCGCCGTCGGAGACCAGATCGAATTCGGTCGCCCCCCGCACGCCCGTCAGGCTCAGGTCGTTCCAGTTCAGCCGCTCCGCCGACAGGACGACGGGGCCTGCCGCCTCCACCGCCGCGCCGCGCCCGCCGATCGCCAGCCGGCTGGAGGTGAGGGTGAGGCCGGCTCCGTTCAGCCCGGCCCCGTACGCCCGGGCGGCGCTCATGGCGGCTCCGCCATCCAGTCGCCAGCTGACGCCGCGGGGATCCCGCGCCACCGCGGTCCGGGCGGCGATCAAACGCAGACGCGCGCTCGCCGCCGACGCGCCGGGGCTTTCGATCCGGGCGGCGCGAAGATCGGCCGCGCTGGTCCCGTCGATGCGGAAGGTCTCGATCCAGCCGGTCGTCTGGCCGTCGAAGCCCAGTTGCAGGTCGGCGTCGCGCGCCGAGGCGTCTCCGGCGGAGAGACGGGCGGCCGCGACGCGCAGGTCGAGCCGCGTCCGACCGTCGCCACGTCGGGCCTTGAGATCAGGATAGGGCAGATCGCCGGTCAGGGTCAGGCGGACCGATTCGCCGCCGAAGCCGGGCAGGCTCGCGCGTCCGGCGGCGGCGGCGACCCGCAGGGCGACGCGATCGCCCGTCGTGGTCAGGTCAACCGTGGCCTGCAGCCCCCGCGCCTCGGCGTCGCCGCTCTTGAAGGCCGTCGCCGGCATCCGGGCGGTCAGCCGCATCAGCTTGCCGTCGTCAATGCGGGCGTCGCCGAGGATGTTGGCGGGGCCATAGTCCGTGTCGAGCCGGACCCGGGCGCTCTCGACCAGAACCAGCGGGCCGCGACTGTCGGGACGCGGCGGCCGGCCCATGAACCGTTCGACCAACGGGTCCAGGGAACCGAGGGTCAATTTGCCGTTGCGGACGCTGGCGCGCATCACCGGGCGGACCAGACGGATGCGCGTGGGCGTCAGGCCGATCCCCCCCTTCGACCAGGGCGCCCCGATGGCGTAGTCGACCTCGACCCGTTCGATGGTGACATCGGGGTCGGCGGCGTCGCCGATCCGGACGCTGGCCACCAGGCCATCCAGTTCGAGCCGCTCGACCTGCATGTCGGCCTCGATGCCCTGCTGTTCGAGCCAGCCGATCAGGACCTGCCGCGTCGCCGCGCGCCGGTTGAGGTAGAGCAGGGCCGTCAGGATCAGCAGAACGCCGATGACCACGCCCGCAATCAGCAAGGCGCGGCGACCGCCTGCGCGCGCAGGCCGCCCGGGCGGCGGAGCAGGATCGGTCGCGGTGGTCATGAGCCGGTCATATCGGGACGGACGCGCGGGAGGAAAGGTCGGAGAGCAAAGGAATCGTCCCGTTCAGCACTGGAATCGTGTCTATGAAAACACAGTTGAGTGGCGCATCGGCCACTTTGAGTGCCGGACGGGCTACTTTGGGACACGACGCCGCAGGGATGAGTCAATTGATCGCCCAAGCGCACCGAATACACAGTCCTGCACTCAAGATAGTCTCATGGTTCACGCAAGCTTTACCCACGACTACGGCTCCGGTTAACGCGCTGTAACGAACCACCTTCCCATGATGGGACGGACGGGCTATACGGCCTGTCTCGCGCAGGGGGCTGCTCCGGCGCGATCCTTGCTACCAGTGGCTTTGGCGCCGTCCGGCGTCGTTGTTTCTCGGGGACCGATGGCTCAGTTCGATCCACGTCGCCAACCGATGCGCATAGCGCCCCACGCCCTCACGGCGGTGGCCGCGATCTCGGTGGCGCTACTTGCAGGTCGTGTGTACCAACCCGCGAAGGCGGAAGAGGCTCCGCCTCTCACCCAGAATCAGATCGCTGTCCTGGCCGACCAGGCCTTCGCGGCCGCCGGCATGCCGGCGGGCCTGACCACGCCGGAAGCCATTCCGGTCCAGATTCGTCGCGGCGAAACCTTCGAGCAGGCCGTGCGCCGCACCGGCATCGCACCGGAAGAGGCTTCGGCCGTCGCCGCCACCCTGTCGAACGCCATGGACGTGAACGCCATGCGCGCCGGCCAACGCTTCGAAACCGCTATTTCCCAGCCGCGCGGCGGCCGGGGCGAGGCCCGCCTGATCGGCCTGACGATGCGCACGGGTCCGGCGACCCAGCTGACCGTATCGCGCAGCTTCGACGGAGCCCTGCGACTTCGGGCGCTGGAGGAGAAGGTCACCCACGAGACCGTGGTCCTGACCGGCAAGGTCGAGGGCTCCCTGACGCGCACGGCCCGTCGTGAAGGCGCGCCGGCCGATGTGGCGCGCGCCGCCGGCCGCCTGTTCTCGCACCGGTTCGACATGGACCGCGACATCCGCGCCAATGACGAATTCACCTATGTCTTCGGCCGCACCGTCACCGAGAACGGCCGCACCATCGGAACCGACGGCCTGCTGTATGCCGAACTGAAAGGCGTGGCCTTTTATCGCTTCCAGCCGGAAGGCGCCCGCGAGCCCCAGTATTTCGACGCCACCGGCAAAAACACGCGCTCGGCCTTCATGCGCACCCCGCTGGAGCGCGGCTTCCGCGTCTCGTCGTCGTTCGGCTTCCGCCGGCACCCGATCGCCGGCTATCGCAAGATGCACCAGGGCATCGACTTCGCGGCCGGAAGCGGCACGCCGGTCGTGGCCCCGGCCGACGGCGTCGTCGTCGAGGCCCGCCGCTGGGGCGGCTACGGCAACTGGCTGCGCATCCGCCATTCCAACGGCCTGGAGACCGGCTACGGCCACCTCTCCCGTTACGCCTCGGGAATGCGCGCCGGGCAGCGGGTCCGTCAGGGCCAGATCGTGGCCTATGTCGGCTCGACCGGCGCCTCCACGGGACCGCACCTGCACTATGAAATCTGGCGGCGCGGCCAGCGGATCAATCCCGCCGGCGTGCGCACCACCGAAGGCACGGTCCTGGCCGGCGCCGATCTGGCGGCCTTCAAGGCCGAGAAGGCCCGCATCGACCGCATCCGTGCCGCCGGCGGCGAGCGCCGTCCGGTCGTGCAACGCGCCGCTGTCGAGGGCCTGCGCCCCGCCCAGGGCTAGGCTTCCGCCTCAGCCTCCCGCATTGGCCGCCGCGATCAGGGCGTCGTCGATCTCTCGCGTGCGGAGAGCCGCGGGGCGTTGGGAAATCCGGCCAGCGTAAGCCTTGAAGACGTCCCGGTCCGGCAGACTCCTGAACTGCAGGCCCCAGCCGATCTGGCTGCCCAGATAGACGTCCAGCGCGCTGAACCGTTCGCCCAGCAGCCACGGCCCCGCGCCTGAAACAATGGTTTCGAGGGCGTCGACCACCTGTTCGAAACTGCCGTAGCCCGCCATTCCGGACTTGTCGGCCGGAGCGAGCAAGCCCAGGGACTTGGCGGTCACCGCGGCCTCCAGCGGACCGGCGCCGAAGAACATCCAGCGCAGATAGGGCCCTCGCTGGGGTTCATCGAGCGCGGGAGCGAGGCCCGCCCGGGGGAAGGCGTCCGCCAGATAGGTGCAGATCGCGGCGCATTCGGTCACGGTCACGCCGCGATGCGTGATAGCCGGGACCTTGCCCATGGGATTGATGGCCAGATATTCGGGGGCCTTCATCGTCGTGCCGTAATCCAGAACCACCGTGCGGTACGGTTGGCCGATCTCCTCCAGCATCCAGCGCGCGATACGGCCGCGCGACATGGGGTTGGTGTAGAAGACGATCTCGTCGGACTGGCTCACTGCGCTCTCTCCCTCGCGTTCCGGCGCGAACGCTAACCCGAAGACGACATGGAACAAAGACGAAACATCCTCCGGGGCCTGGTTGGCGGCGCGGTGCTGTGGAGCGCGGGGTCCGGTGTCCGGGCGCAAGCCGCCGCCTTCAGTTCGCGACGGATCACCGTGACGACCCGCGGGCGGGGCGCCGATGTGCTGCTGATCCCCGGCCTGGCCTCGACCGCCGAGGTTTGGCGAGGCGTGGCGGACAGGCTGGCCGGGAAGCGGCGACTTCACCTTGTTTCGGTGCGCGGCTTCGGCGATCTGCCGGCCGGAGCCAACGCCAGCGGCGCGGTCATGGCGGCGGTCGCGGCCGAGGTGCGCCGCTACATCGCTGAACAGGGCCTCGAGCGTCCCGCCGTCATCGGCCATTCCATGGGCGGACAGGTCGGGCTGCGCGTGGCGGCGGACGCCGGGGCTCGCATCGGCCGGGTGATGGTCGTGGATTCCTCGCCCTTCTTTCCCGCCCTGATCAGCCCGCAAGCCACGGTCGGCGACGTCGAGCCCATCGCCCAGCTGGCCTATCAGGCGATCCATTTCCTCGGCGACGAGGCGCTGCGCGCGCGGGGCCGGCAGTTGGGTGTGGAACTCGGCGGCGCCACGGACGCGGTCTTCGGAACGCTGGGCTGGCAGGGCGGCGATCGACGCGTCCTGGCCCAGTCGCTGTACGAGGTGATGACCGTCGATCTGCGCCGCCGCCTGCCCGACATCACGGCTCCGGTGACGGTGGTCTACGGCTGGAGCGCGGACGGGAACTCGCCGCGCAGCCGCACCGACAGCCTGTTCCGCGGCGCCTACTCCCGGCTGCGCACCCCGGCCGCCTTCGTGCCGATCGAGGGCGCCGAACATATGGTCATGATCGACCAGCCGACGCGCTTCATGGCGGCGGTGGACCGGTTTCTGGGCTGAGTTTCAGTCCGCGTCGGGCTGGGCGTCCGGATGGGCGGCGCCAAAGGCGGGGTGAACCGCGGCCGCCGCATCGATGGCCAAAAGGCGCGGGAAGGCCTCGAGCGGCACATTGAACCGGCGCGCCGAATAGATCTGCGGGATCAGATAGCAGTCGGCGAGGGTCGGGGCGGAGCCGAAACACCAGCCGACGCCGTGAAGGGTCACAAGGGCCTCCAGCGCTTCAAAGCCGGGCAGGATCCAGCGAGCCGCCCAGGCGTCGACGGCGGCCTGATCGGCGCCGAAGGTCTCGCGCAGCGCCTTGCCGACGCGCAGATTGTTGAGCGGATGAATGTCGCAGCCGATCAGGGCGGCCATGGCGCGGACCCGGGCGCGATCGACGGGATCGGTCGGCAACAGCGGCGGCGCGGGATGAGCCTCCTCCAGCCATTCGAGGATGGCGGGGCTCTGGGTCAGGACAACGCCGTCCACCTCCAGCGCCGGCACCATGCCCTGGGGATTGAGGGCGACGAAGGCCTCGGACCTCTGGGCGCCCGTCCGCAGATCAACGCCCTGCTGGTCATAGGCCAAGCCCTTGAGGGCGAGGGCGATGCGGGTCCGGTAGGCGGCGCCCGAGCGCCAGTAGCCGTGCAGGATCATCGCGGCAGCACCGTGAAGCTGAGGGTCTGCAGGCCGCCGATGGTCGCCTCGACCCGATCTCCGGGCTGGAGCGGGCCGACGCCTTCGGGGGTGCCGGTGAAGATCAGGTCGCCGGGGCGGACGTCCCACAACTCTCGCGCCTTGGCGAGGATCTCGGCCGGGCTCCAGACCATGTCGTCGAGCCGACCGGACTGGCGCGTTTCGCCGTTGACCGACAGGGCGATGGGCGCGGCCGGATCGGGCAGGGCGCCCAGCGTCAGGGCGCCGCAGGGCGCGGACTGGTCGAATCCCTTGGCCGCGTCCCAGGGACGACCTTTCTCCTTGGCGGCCGCCTGGAGATCGCGTCTCGTGAGGTCGCAGCCTATGGCCCAGCCGGCGATGGTTTCGTCCGCGCCGACCGCGCAGACCAGTTCGACTTCATGATGCAGATTGGCCGTCGCCATCGGAAAAACCGGGTCAACGCCGTCAGCGACGACGGCATCGGCCGGCTTGGTGAAGAAGAAGGGCTCGGCGCGGGCATGGCCCATCTCGCGCGCATGGGCGGCGTAATTCTGGCCGACGCACAGGATTCGGCGAACAGGAAAGCGGTCGCTCCGGCCGACGATAGGCAGGGAGGCGGTCGGCGCGGGGGGGAAGAGCCAGTCGGTCATCCGCCCTGTTTATGCCCGGACGCCACGCTTCGCCACCACCGCCTGATGCTGCAATGCGGGAACCGTCACCGGACAGTAGCGTTCCGGCTCAGGGTTCTCTATCTAACCGTCAAGCTTGCAAAGCGGAGCGCGCACAATGGCTACGACCAAGGCAGCACGGACAACCGTGAAGAACGACATCAATACGCTCAAGGACGATCTCAAGGTGCTCGGCGCCGAAGAGAAGGCCCGGCTGCGTGAAAAGGCGACCGCGGCGGAAGCTCGCCTGCGCGCCAAGGCCGCGGAAGCCGAGGCGCGTCTGCGCGAAGAGGCCGACGTCCTGCGCGAGCGGGCCCGGGGCTACTACGACACCGCCCGCGTGCGGGGTCAGGAATATTACGACGAAGCCAGCGAGCGCTTCGACGAAGCGCAACGCTATCTGGTCGAGCGGGTGCAGGAGCGTCCGATGCAGTCGACCGCCATCGCTCTGGGTGTCGGCGTCGTACTCGGCCTGCTGCTCGCCGGTCGTCGACGCTGATGTTCGGCGGAGGCATGGCCAGGAACCTGGTCAAGAAGGCCGTCGCAGCTTCGGTTGCGGCGGGAGCCGCGCTGGTCGCCATACTGGCGCTCGGAGCGACGATCTTCTACGCCCTGCAACTGATCGTCGTTCCCCTGGCCGCCGCGGCGATCACCTTCCTGCTGTTCGCCGTCATCGCCCTCGCGGTCGCCCTCACCTTCGTCGCCCGCAGTGAAGCGGAAGAGGAGGAGAGCGAGGAAGACAGCGCCGGACTGGGCCAACGCGCCTATATGTTGTTCCGGCAGCGGCCCATCCTCGGCACCGTCGCCGCCCTGGCCGGAGGCTGGATATTCCTGCGGAACCCGGCGCTCGCCACCATGGTGGCGGCGGCCTTTACCGAAAAATCGCACGGCAGTCGCCGGCGTCGCTGAGGCGAATGACGACGCGTTAGAGAAGACAGACCAGTCAGGGAAGGCCGCCGTCGCTCAGACCGCGGCCTTTTCCATTTGTCCGGCCTCGTTCGGGTCCGGCGCCGTGGCTGTCCGGCGGGTGTCCTGACGGCGAGGCAGCTTCCAGGTCTGGTCCCGCTCGAAGCGGTCGCCGGTCCAGGCCATCGCAGTGACGGTGATGTGGTGCGCATCCCAGTCGATCTGGTTGAAACTGGGCGGGGCGCCGCGCTCGCGATGCGACAGTGTCCCGCAGCCCACGGCATAGGAGCAGTGGTCGCCCAGGCTGATCGGCAGGGCGAACGGGACATGGACATGGCCCGTGGCGATCAGATCGACCCCGGCCTCGGCGAAGATTCCGGCTGCCGCCTCGCCGCGCTTCACTTCACCGGTCATGGGGGCGCCGATCATTTCCACCAGCGGGTGGTGGCAGGCGAGGACCCGCAGCGCCCCGACCGGAGCCTGACGCAGGGCCTCGGCCGCCTTGCGCGTCTGATCAAGGTCAATGACGCCCTTGGACCAGTTGGCCCGGGCCTGCCAGCCGCGCGCGGTGACGACGCCGCGCACCATCAGGTTCGGGCTCAGGAACTGGTGGTCGTGGGCCGGGTGGCCGGTCGCGCGCTCGAACGCCTTCCACGGACTGAAGACCCGCGCAAACAGGCTCCAGTAGGGGACATCATGATTGCCGACGATGACGAAGCGCGGATCCGGCATGCTGGCGATCCAGCGCCCCGCCGCTTCGAATTCATCGGGCAGGCCCTGCTGGGTGATGTCGCCGGTGATAAGGACCAGGTCGTGGGCCGTGCCATGAGCATAGTCGAGCGCGGCGGCGCAGGCATGCCGGTGCTCACAACCGAAATGGATGTCCGAGAACTGGAGAATGCGCCCCACTAGACGGCGTCCTCCGCCGCCGGCGGATTCGGAGCGAGCGCGCGGAACGCCGTGCGAATAAAGCGGACCTTGGCCTCATGTCGCAGCAGCGCCGGTTCGCCGTCGATCACGGCGGGGATGCGCGACCGGGCACGGATGGTCGCCTGCTGGATCGCCTTTGTGGTCACGGCCGGATCCTGACGCCAATCATCGAACACGGCGTGGGCGGCGAGGCGGAAAGCCTGGAGCGCGTCCGAAGGATTCATGGCGGCGGCCTCCAGTCCTGTGTGCTCGTCCATCGCCTTTGAGATCATCGGGCTGATCAGAACAAGCGCCTCGGCGCGGCGATCAGCGCGGCCGTCCAGCGAGAAGCGCAACCGCCCGGAGAAGGCGCGCTTGAGGGCCCGACGACCATAGGCCCAGGCCAGACCGAACTTGCCCTCGCGCACGGCCTCGCGGGCCGGCGCCCAAAGGGCCGGAGCCCCGAGAATGGCGGCGCAATAGAATGCCTGTTTGAACCGGCCGTCGGTCACCTCGCCGCCGGCGACCTGTTGGGGCGCGCCCTCTTCCAGCGCCCGCCGGAGGGCGACCTTCCAGTCGGCGGTGCCATACAGGGCCCGGGGGAGCATATTCATGGTGCCGCCCGGCAGCGGCGCGACAAGCGGGCCTTCGGGTCCGGCGCGCGACGCGATGGTTCCGGCTGTGCCGTCTCCCGCCAGGACAAACAGAACGTCAGGCCGGGCGTCGAGCGCGTCCTGAACCTGAGCGTCGAACTGTCCGCCCTCCAGCGCCACGATGCTGGCTTCGCAGGGATATTCGCCGAGGATCGCCGCGGCTTCCTCCGCAGCATTGGGACCCACGCCGCCAGACAACGGATTGACCAGCATGATGACCCGCCCCAGCGCAACGTGCGGGGTCAGGACATGCGGTTCAGCGATCAGGGTCCCCGCCGGAGTCGTTAGATCACTTGCCGGCGCTGCAGTATCAGTCATGCCGCCCGAACGTCCCGACTGGAACGATGTTCCGACCGGGGCGCCAAGGCGTGACTATTGCTTCTTCATCTCGTCGGAAGCCGCAGCGGCCCCGGCCTGGGCGGCGTCGCCGGCCTTTTCAGCGGCGGCTCCGGCGGCGTCGGCGGCTTCGTCAGCGACCCGGGGAGCCTCGCCCCGGACCGTAGACACGCCCTTGGTGATCCAGCCGTCCATGATGGCGCCACCCTCAGCCAGCGACTGCTCCTTGATGCCCAGCACAGCCGTCAGAACGCCGAACAGAGCCAGCAGGGTGACAAGAATCCCTACCAGCGGATTGCCCGAGCGGCGCTTCGTGCGGGCCCAGACCGGACTGTGCTCGCCGTCGTCCGCCATGCGAACCGGTTCAGAAAAACGCATACGAAACCCCCGTCTCAACCCGTAAAATCGAGGCCGCACCCTCCGCGCGACATCGACTGAAGCCTAATACAGACTTAACCTCCGTCATACCGCGGGAACCGCAACGCTTATTCCAGCGTTCTCACCCGTGGGGCGAACCCGAGGGATGAAGGAAATATCCATGAACAAGGCAATCATCGCGATCGCCGGCGCCGGACTTCTGGTCAGCGCCTGCGCGACAGACGAGTATGGCAACCCCAATCAGACGGTCCGACAGGGCGCTATCGGCGCCGGCATCGGCGCCGTCGCAGGCGCGATCATCGGCAATAACGTCGGCGATGGCAACGCGGGACGCGGCGCGGCTATCGGCGCCGTGGTCGGCGGCGTCGCCGGCGCGGTCCGCGGTTCGCAACAGGACCGGGCCAACCAGCAGCGCTACCGCGACAGTCAGAACCGCTATTACTACTGCTACGACGGCCGTCAGGACGAGTGCTACTGGGAAAACGGCCAGCGTCGCTACTAGGCGTACGCTGACTGAATGAAGGTTCAGGGCGGTTCGTCGCGAGGCGGGCCGCCCTTTTCATGAGTGGTGAGGGGTTGGACATGAAGCGGTTGATCGGGTTTGCGGGACTGGCCGTCGCCGTGGGGCTGTCCGGGTGCGGGGTGACGCGGTTCATGGACCGCAGCGCTGTGGTGGCGGAGCCGTCGCCCTGCACGGCCAAGCGGTTCGAGGTCTATTTCGCTGACAGCGAGGCGCGGCTGACCGAGGCGGCGCGGCAGGCCATCGGCATGGCGGCGGCGCAGCTGCAGGGCTGCGACATCCGCAAGGTGGAGGTGCTGGGCCTGGCCGACGCCCGCGGCGGGGCGACGGCGAACCTGAGTCTGTCCGAGCGGCGGGCCCAGGCCGTGGCCGAGGCCCTGACCGCCGCGGGTTGGCCGGCCCCCGCTTTCGAGGTGGAGGCGGCCGGCGACGAGGGCGCCGTGACCGACGCCGGCGTGCGCGAGCCGATGCGGCGGCGCACCGAGGTGCTGGTCGACGCGGTCCCGCGCTGAATATCCGCGACGCCGCGCCGCTGACAGGGGCGGTGACGGATGGCGGTCGGGACGGCTAAGGTCGCGGCGACCGTCTCCGGAGGCCGCGTGAACCTGTTCGTTCGAGTGTTGATCCTGCTGGCCCTGTGCGCAGGGCCAGGGCAGGCCGTGGCCCAGACGGGGGTCGCCGGACCGCAGCGCACCGGGCGGATCGAGGCCGAACTGGTCCCGCTGTCGGCCTGGGCCGCGCCCGGCTCGACGGCCGTGGTCGCCGTCAAACAGACCATTCAGCCCGGCTGGCACACCTACTGGCGCAATCCGGGCGATTCCGGGGGCGCCACGACCCTGGCATGGACCCTGCCGCAGGGCGCGCGCGCGGGCGACATCGTCTGGCCGGTTCCCGAGCGGCAGCGGCTCGCCGGCCTGATGAACTACGGCTATTCCGGCGTGGTCTGGCTGCCGGTCCCGGTCGAGGTTCCGGCCTCGGCGCGCGTCGGGACGGTCCTGCCGCTGACGGTCAAGGCGTCCTTCTTCGTCTGCAGCGCCGAGATGTGCGTGCCCGAAGACCTGACCCTGCGGCTCGACCTTCCTGTCCGCGAGGGCGCCGCGCCGCCGGATCCTCGCCACGGGGCGGCGATCACGGCGGTGCTGGAGAGCGCGCCCCGTCCTGCGGGGATCGAGGCGCGGATCGCGCTGGAGAACGGCGTGCTGACGCTGGGCGCGGCGGGCGGCCCGCTGGCCGGGCGCGATCCGGGACCGAGCTATTTCTTCCCGTTCGAGGGCGGGATCATCGACCATCCGGCGGCCCAGACCGGCGATTGGGGTCCGCAGGGGCTGACGTTGCGGCTGCAGTCCGGCGGCGAGACGCGGGCGGCGGGCCTGACAGGGCCCGTCGGGGGCGTGCTGGTCACCGCCCACGGCTCCTGGGAAATCCGCGCCGAGCCCGGGGCGGCGCCGGCCGGAACGTCCGGGACGGGCGTGCTGTCCGAGGCGGCGGACGCCGCGCCCGCGGGACCGGAGGCCAGCAACGGAACCGGTCTGGCCGCCTTCGCCCAGGCCGTGCTGTTCGCCGTTCTGGGCGGGCTGATCCTCAACCTGATGCCCTGCGTCTTCCCGATCCTGGCGATGAAGGCGGCCTCGCTGGCGGCCTCGGCCCATGACGTGCGTCACGCCCGCCGCGACGGACTGGCCTTCCTGGCCGGGGTGCTGACGACCTTCCTGCTGCTCGCGGGGGTGGTCCTGGCGCTGCGGGCCGCAGGCGAGGCCGTCGGCTGGGGCTTCCAGCTGCAGTCTCCGCCGTTCATCGCCGGTCTGGCCCTGCTGATGCTGGCCGTGGCGCTGAACCTGTCGGGCGTCTTCCATGTCGGGGGCGGGCTTCAGGGGGCCGGATCGGGGCCGCTGGCGCGCCTGCCCGGGGGCGTCGGCGCCTTCTTCACCGGGGCGCTGGCGGTGATCGTGGCCGCGCCCTGCACGGCGCCCTTCATGGCCTTCGCCATGGGGGCGGCGCTGGTCATGCCCTGGCCGATGGCGCTGCTGGTCTTCCTCGGCCTCGGCCTCGGTCTCGCCCTGCCCTTCGTCGTGGTCAGCCTGACGCCCGGTCTGCTGGCGCGACTGCCGCGCCCCGGCCCGTGGATGGAGCGGCTGAAAGGGCTGCTGGCCTTCCCCATGTATGCGACCGCCCTGTGGCTGGCCTGGGTGTTCAGCCGCCAGACAGGGGCGGAGTCCCTGGGCCTGCTGTTCGGCGCGGGCGTTCTGTTGTCGCTCGGGCTCTGGCTGGTCGGCGGCGGACAGACCGAGCGCGGCTTCGGGCGGCGAGGCGTGCTGCATCTGACGGCCGGGGCGATCGCCCTGCTGCTGGCGGCCGCGACGGGCTGGCTGGCGGCGATCATGCCCGCGGAAATCCCCGTCACCGAACCCAATGGCCCGCCCGTCGGAGCGACGAGCGCGCCATGGTCCCCCGCCGCGGTCGAGGCGGCGCTGGCCGAGGGGCGGCCCGTGCTGGTGAATTTCACCGCCGACTGGTGCGTGACCTGCAAGATCAATGAGCGGACGTCCCTGACCTCGGCGGGCGTGAAGGCCGCCATGGATCGCAGCAACGCCGTCTATCTGGTCGGCGACTGGACCCGGCGCGACGACGCCATCACCGCCGAACTGCAGCGCCACGGCCGGTCGGGGGTTCCGCTGTACCTGCTCTATTCGCCGGGGTCCGCCGAGCCGCGGGTCTTGCCGCAGCTGCTGACCGAGGGGGTGGTCATCGACGCCCTCAAGACCGCCGCATCCTGAAGGAGTTTGTCATGAAACGTCTCAAGGCGGTCGAGAGCTGATCCCTCTCCCAATGGGAGAGGGCTTGAGCGCCCGGGAGCGTAGCGATCGGTTGCGCGAAAGGGTGTGGGTCGGGTGGCGGCATTCGGCGTAAGCCGTGTCGCTGTCAGGAGCGGCGGCTTACGCCGAGGGATACAGCCGACCCACATCCGGCCCTGCGGGCCACCTTCTCCCAATGGGAGAAGGGACCGAGTCAGACCTCCGGCCAGGACTCCGCCGCGCCCGGCGGGAGGCCGGCGTCCTCGCGCCAGGCGTCGCGGTTGGCCTGGAGGGTCACTTCGTCGAGGTATGACAGGGGGTGCAGCCATCCTGTCTCGCTCCAGAAGGCCCCGGTCCAGCCGTGCCGGTTCGCCCAGGCCCGGTCGCGGTCCGCCTGCTCGGGCGGCAGGTTCTCCGCCCGCCATTCCAGCAGGAACCCGAGATGCCAGACTGGACCCTGCTCCAGCGGCCCGCCCTGCATCGCCTCGGCCAGTTTCACCGCCAGCAGTCGCGTCTCTTCCAGCCGGTATTCGAACTCGGCCTGTTTGCGTTGGGCGTAGCGGTCCCAACCCTCAGCCGGCTCCGGATCCGGATCGGCGGTCGCGCGCCGTTTCCATCCCTCCGAAGCCCGACGCCGCCACAGGTTGGCGAGGCCGACGTCATACCGCTGGGCCAGCGAGGCCGCGGTCTCGCCCGCCTCCCAGGCCCGGCGGATCGCCCACCAGGTGTCGTCGGACCGGATTTTTCGGGCGGGTCGCTCGTACATGGACGCAGGATCGGGCGCCGCTGCGTCAGAATCGGTCGTGTTCGGACCGCGGGTCAGGGGCCGACGGCCGGGAGGTTCATCACGAAGGACACGAAGGGATCACGAAGGGCACGAAGGGACCGTGGATGCGGCCTCGCTGGTGGCGATCCCTCTCCCTGTGGGAGAGGGCTTGAGCGCCCAGGAGCGAAGCGATCGGAGCGGCGGCTCACGCCGACGGATACAGCCGACCCACATCCGGCCCTACGGGCCACCTTCTCCCAATGGGAGAAGGGACAGGAGTTCAGACCGGCGGCTGGGGCGGCGCGGTGATGACCTCGACGTTGTCGTTGAGCAGATAGGCCAGTTCGTCGAGGGCGACGCGGCGTTCGGCGGGGGTGACGGCGGTCCGCACGGCTTCGACCTTGAGCGGCATGTCCTCGGCGATGCCGCGGAGGATGCATTTCAGATCGCCGTCCGTGCCGCGCTCCTTGAGGATGACGTGGCCCTGCATGTCGAGGGCGGCCAGTTCGACAGCCTGGGTGCGGAAGCCGGCGAAGGCGGGACCGGCCGCGAAGTCGGCCTGATCCATCACGCCCGTGTCGATCCAGCCCTGGACCACGCCCTTGAGCGCCCCGGAGCGGGCGACGATGTCGGCGAACAGGGGCTCGCCCGCCACCGAGACCGGCGCTTCGGCGGCGGCCGACGGCTGGGCCGCCGCGAGTGCCACATTGGGGTCGGAGAGCAGCAGGGAGACGGCCAGGGCGACGCCGCAGGACATGGCTAACCTCATATAGTTGGCCGAATCGCGGATTCGGCGTTGAACCGGCTTACGCCCGACCCGTAAACGAGGGTTTACCCTTCCGAAATTCGAGCTCGTCCGATGACCGCCCGCACCCAGGCCCTCGACATGCTCCGTGGCGTCGCCCGCAAGGACGCCGACGGACGCATCATCCATCAGTTCGCGACCGATCCCGGCCGCATCGACCGCATGGGGGTGGAGGCCGCGGGCCTGTATCTGGACCTGTCGAAACAGTCGTGGAGCGCCGAAGGGTTCGAGGCAGCGCTGGACCTGGCCCGCACCTGCGATGTCGAGGGACGGCGCAACGCCCTGTTCGCGGGCGAGGCGGTCAACAATACGGAGGGCCGCGCGGTGCTGCACCCTGCGCTGCGGGCCGCCGACGACGCGGACTTCCGCGCCCTGGGCCAGCCCGTGTCGGCCGAGGTGGCCGAGGCCCGAAAGGCCATGGCCGCGTTCGCGACCGACATCGGTTCGGGCGCCGAGACGGGCGGGAGCAAACAGCCCTTCACGGCCATCGTCCACATCGGCATCGGCGGCTCTGACCTGGGGCCGCGGCTGCTGTGGGAGGCGCTGCGGCCGCTGGAACCGGTCATCGACCTGAGGTTCGTGGCCAATATCGATCCACGCGACATGGGCGAGGCCCTGGCCGGGCTGGACCCCGAGACCACGCTGGTGGTGGTGGTGTCCAAGACCTTCACCACCCAGGAGACGCTGGCCAACGCCGAACTGGCCAAGGCCTGGCTGGCGGAGAGCCTGTCGCCGAAGCGCATGGTCCACCATCTGATCGGGGTGACGGCGGCGCCGGAGAAGGCCGAGGCCTGGGGCTGCGGCCGGACCTTCGGCTTCCGCGACTGGGTCGGCGGCCGCTATTCGCTGTGGTCGGCGGTCAGCCTGTCCGTGGCGGTGGCCCTGGGCTGGGACGTGTTCGAGCGGGTGCTGAACGGCGCCCGGGCCATGGACGAGCATTTCCTCAGCGCCGATCTGGAGCGGAACGCCCCGGTGCTTCTGGCCCTGGCCCAGATCTACAACGTCGAGGGCCGCGGTCGGCATGCGCGGACCGTCGCCCCCTATGCGCACGGCCTGCGCCGGCTGCCGGCCTTCCTGCAGCAGCTGGAGATGGAGTCGAACGGCAAGCGGGTGAAACGCGACGGCACACCCGTCGACACCGCCACCAGCCCGATCGTCTTCGGCGAGCCGGGCACCAACGGCCAGCACGCCTTCTTCCAGCAGATCCACCAGGGGCCGCAGGTGGTGCCGGCGGAATTCATCGTCGTGGGGCACACCTCCGGCGCGGCCATGGATGCGCGCGAAGGCGACGCCCCGCTGTGGTCCAACGCCCTGGCCCAGGCCCAGGCGCTGATGGTCGGCAAGACCGAGGCCGAGGCGCGGGCCGAACTGATCGCAGCGGGCGCCGACGAGGCCGAGGCGGACCGGCTGGCCCCGCACAAGGCGTTTCCCGGAGACCGCCCCTCGACCACCATCCTGATGGACGCCCTGAGCCCCGAGGCGGTCGGGGCCCTGATCGCCCTCTATGAGCACAAGACCTTCGTCGAGGGGGTGATCCAGGACATCAACAGCTTCGACCAGTGGGGCGTCGAGCTGGGCAAGGCGCTGGCGAAGGCGGTTCTGGCCGATGTCGCGGCAGGGGAGCCGTCGGCCGGGCTGGATCCGTCGACGGCGGAGCTGCTGAAGCGGCTGATGGTGTAGGCGCGCGGTTCCTTCTCCCGTTGGGAGAGGCCCGAAGGGCCGGATATGGGTCGGCTGGTTCCGTCGGCGTTAGCCGCCGCCGCTGACACAGACGCCGCTTGCGCCGCGTGCTGACGATCGACCCACACCCTTTCGCCTTGCCGGTCGCTTCGCTCCCGGAGGCTCAAGCCCTCTCCCCAGTGGGAGAGGGACAGCAACCGTTACCAGCGACGCTCGTAGCGGTAGTCGCGATCGTCGCGGCGGTCGTCCCGACGGTCGCGGCGCCAGTCGCGGCGATCATAGCGGTCGTAGCGGTCGCGGCTGTTGATGCCGTGCTCGCGCTCCCAGTGACCCCGGTTCCGGTAGCAGCGGCCGCCGCGGTAGTAGCCGCAGTCGTCATCGTCGTCTGAACCGGCCCCGAGCGCCGCGCCGGCCAGGGCGCCGCCGGCGATGTAGGTCCCGTCGCCGTCGCCGATCAGGGCGCCGGCCAGGGCGCCGATGGCGGCGCCGATCAGCACATCTTCGGTGCGATCATCGTCGCGGTCGCGATCCCGGTCGCGATAGCGGCTCTGGGCGTCGGCCGGAGTCGCGGCCATCAGGCCCAGGGCCATGGCGCCGATCACGGCCGGCGATGCGATTGCGATCTTCGAAAACGTCTTCATGGTCGGCCCCTTCATGATTGCGCCGGCGCTGCGCCAAGCTTGACCGCAGAAATAGATCCGGGCGGCTGAACGGGTCGAAAGGCGGCCGTTCATCCGCCGTTCATCGTCAAGAGCCTTGCCAATGACGACCCGCTCGGTCGAACATGGATACGGAAAGCGGGAGACGTCTGTGGCAGGGCTGGTGCGGAGTTGCGTGATCGTCCTGGTCCTGGCGGCGACCGCCTCATGCGCCACGGCCCAGGACCGGCCCGCGCCGCAGCAGCCCCCGCCGGTGACGGCCCCGGCGCCGCCCCCG